>JBGQGR010000451.1:0-3429 GCA_041497495.1 Anaerolineae bacterium
CCGATCGTTTAAATACTTCGCGTAACGCCTGGAAACTCACGATCAAGCTCAGCACACCCAAAAGAATTGAGAAACCCCGCAGAACATGCGCGGCTAAAGCGGTTCCGTGATAAGGAAACGTTTCTTGGCTGGCATGGATATAACGCGCTTTGTTGTCAATCCCAAAGCGATAGGCATCATATCCAAAGAACGGATTGTCATGCGGCGCAAACGAATCGACAGGAATCGGGCTAATGATCAATGCGCTGAGCATATAATAAAGCGGGGGCTGATGATACTCGGATAATTTACCCTCTGTTTGGAGTGGTAGATCGCGTCGATCGATCAGATAGCGCACAAAATCATAATGCAAGAATTCATCTGGCGATTCAAACAGCGGATTGACAACGCTGTAAGTAGCAGCCAGCACGGCAAAGAGGCCAATGACTGCGCTAAAGGCCATCCGCTCTCTGCGCGACAAGGGCAGCGGCGAGACAATAGTTGAAGTCATTGGCGAACTCGCACTTTACTGAGCAGCACAAAGTTATCCGTGATACGGCCATCGTCGGCAACGATTCGCAGTCGATCAAAGTTGGCGGAATCGTATAAGCCCACTTCGATCACATACACGCCGCTTGGTGTATCCGGTTTGAGATGGAGATCATACGTTTGGCTGATCGTTTGCCCGATTGTCCAACTCGCCGACGACGGACTAAGCGGTTTATCTTGCTGCGCCCAAATTGTTTGAGGGGGTTGCAAGATGTGAGTAAAAACGGTGTAGTCGATCGGCATTTTCGATCGCGCGCGCCAGTACAGGGTGAGCTGCAACGTGTCATTCGGCGCAGCCGATCGGCGATCAAGCAAATAGCCGACCAGATCGATCTGACCGCCGAAGTTGTAGCTGATTGGATTCGGAACATCAACTGCCGCCGATTGGAGATTGATCGATCCAAAGCGCAAGTTGTCTGCGCCATCTAACATCAGCAATCTCGTTTGAGAAGTGTAATCGTATACGCCGACTTCGAAGATCAACTTATCGGGCACGTAAGACGTGGCAGGAAGGTTGATCACGTAACGGCTGGGAATGATGTCGCCCACTTTGATCTGGGACGTCGGCCACAGACCTTGACCGGGGAACATATCGCGTTGAGCAACAACAATTTCATTTTCATCTAGCAGATGAACGAAGGTGCTGTAATCTTTTTCGATCGGCACGCTGGCTTGCCAATACAAGGTGAGCTCGATCGAGCCGCCGGGTCGAGTCGATTTAGATTTGACATCAGCACCGATCAGTTTGAGTTGATGATTGAAAGTGACATCAAAAGAAACGGTAGGCGACTGAATAGATTGAACAGGCGGAGTGCGAGCGTAAGCTGGCGCGATCGTCGTGAAGGGCGCGAGCAAGGTAATGAAGAACATGAAAACCGAAATTGCCGTGATCGCCAATTGGGCAAACCGCGAGCCAAAAAGAGTTGCCAGCCCGACGACGAAGAAGATCGACCAGGTCGAAATCGCCGAGAAAACTAATCGACCTTGCGATGACCACGTGATCGACGCCCACTGCGTCAACGACACCACGACGATGAGGCCAAACAATCCGACGATGAATAACGGCGCGCGGCCTTGCAGGTAATCGCGCAGTTCATACCTGAGGTCGCGCCAACTCTGAATCGGATCAGATCGAAACCATTCAAGCGTGATGCGCACCAGATAGATGATCGCGCCAATGAACGCGAGAATGGCGAGCGCATTCAACACGTGATAAACCCAATTATCGAGCGGCAGATTCACGCCGCCGAACAAACCCCAGAACGACAACATGAAGCCCCAGCGTTCGCCCCACAGTTGCAGCAGACTCGCCGGAGCCGCGCGTCGACCGAGCACATCCATGAAGGCGCTGAGGCCAAGCACATCACCATACAATTGAATGTTGCGCAGATACCACCAACCCGCGATCAACAGCACGGGCAGCGTGGTGGCGATCGCGCCCGCAAAAAATTCTCGCCAGGAATTTTTTCGCCACGCTACGATCGAGACGGTTAACGCAGTTATCGGCAACAAACCGAGTGCGCTGGTTTTAGTGAGTGCCGCTAAGCCCAAAACAATTCCTAACGGAAGCCAGCGGCCAAGTTGATAACCGAATGACGAACGACCGACGACTGACGACGAAAAAGTTTGGTCATTCGTCTGTTGTCGTTGGTCGCGTATGCCAGACGCGCGCAAACGTTTGATCATCAGCCACAGCGACAACGCACACAACGTCATCGTCAAATTGTCATTGTTGATCGCGCCACTGATGAAGACGAACATCGGCGTGAAAGCATTGATCGCTGCCGCGCCCATCGCCAAATACGATCGATCGGGGAACAACTCCAACGCAATGTGATACGTCAACCACACGGTCACTGCGCCCATCAGCACTGAGAGAAATCGCACGAGGTGAACAGCCAGCACGGCGCCGCGCCACGGAAACGACTCGCGCACCGGATCGTGAGTGACGAGGTTAATGTTGCCATCAGATGTGATGACGCCAGGTTCAACATGCGGATTCTGGAGCCGCGCCTGCGATAGATCGCCTGTATCGATCCAGAACGTGGCCCAACCCATCAGGTAATAATAGAGTGGCGGCTGGCTCGCTTCCTGCTTCCACGGCCCGACATTCTTCACACTTTGAATCGGCAGCGGATTACCTTTGGACAACCATTGCACCAACGGGTAATGCCACAACTCATCGGACGCTTCGAAGATCGGTGTGATGATGCTGTAGATCGAGGCAATCATAATGAAAGCGATCGAGATCGTTTTGATGTTAATAAGTGATGAGTGACGAGTGCCGAGTGATGAGTGATTCATGGCGATATTGTGATCTCAGCAGCTTCGCTTTCGATTGAGCCATCCAGCAAAGTTAACCGCAGTCCCAATTTATCCGCCACGCTCACTAATAAACGATAATGGCCGGCGGGCAATCCATGCGGTAGATCGATCTGCGCTTCGTGTTTGATCAATTTTCCCATCGGCCATTGCGCGGCTGACCAGTTATCGAATGCAGTTCCGATCAGCAAGCCCCACTCCGCGCCCGTATCGTCGACTAGCCGCTGCGTGAAAATAAAATTATCGGACGGCTGATGATCGGTCTGCCAATAGAGCGTCGTCGTCAGAACAGCCCGATCGGGTGAAACAACGATCGGACCGGCACCGGCCAAATGCAATGTATCTGTGAGCCATTGGCTGTCGCGCACTGACGCGGTGCTGGGCAACTGATCATAGACGGGAAAACGTGCCGTGTATAACTGATAAGCCGAACCCAACCAACTGGACGGGAAACGTTGATGATCCAAGCGCAGCAAATGGCCGCGCGCCCATTCGTCCAGTGCTTTAGGCGGAATGTTCTCCGGCGGCGGATCGGTCACCAACCACACCCGATCGACAGATTGCGCGCGCGCATTGAGC
>JBGQGR010000452.1:0-3426 GCA_041497495.1 Anaerolineae bacterium
GAACGCGCGGCCGATCCCGCTCACTTGCGCAGCAGTTACAACGCTCATCCGAGTTTCTTCTTCTTGGACACGCTCGAAGATTATCATCAGATCATGAGCAGTGCGAACATCACCCAGCCGATCTGGATTACTGAATTCGGCTGGCCGTCGATCGAAAAGTTTGGCAAGGTGGATACGGCTGGCTGGGATTACGCGCGGGACGTGACCGAAGCCGATCAAGCCGCTTATCTTCTGCGCGCGATCGAACTGCGCCGCGATCGATCGTGGCTCGGACCGATGATCATCTGGAATCTCAATGTCGCGCCGCTGCTGGGACCCGATCGATCCGAATCGGCTTATGGCTTGATCAGACCGGATGGGACTTTTAGACCGGCCTATCAGCAGCTTAGAAGTTCGGGCGAATAACAAAAAGAGGCAGCACTTTGATGAAGTGCGGCCTGTTTATTTTTAATAATTAGTGGCCGATGCAAGTCACTGTCATTTCGAGCGAAGCGAGAAGTCTCTATCACCATAAACAAGTCTTGCTCGTCGTCATAGAGATTTCTCACCGCCGCGCGCTTCGAAATGACAATTCAGTGAAGGAATTTATTCAGTGCGTGCGAATATATTCAGCAATCGAATCCGCGGCCAGTTGATTGCCCACTTGATTCCAATGCGGATCAGCGTAGTTGTACAGCTCGCCGTGCTTAATCGCATTATCCCAGAAGATGGGCATGAGATTAAGAAATTCGATGTTATTCTCTTTCGTCATATCGTCGAACAATAATTCCTGCGCGGTCTGATTCTGGTTAAACACATCGTAACTGAGATATTGCGGAGTGTAAACTAAATGACCGTGATCGCCATCGCTCAACGTCACCGTTTCGGTCCGTTCCAAAATATTGTTCACATCGGTCGGATCCCAGATGCGCGACCAGTACACATGCTCTTTGCTGGGTATGTAAACCAATAAGAAGTGCGCACCCTGCCCTTCGACGAGAGCCTTGATTTCGAGTATCTTCGCCTTTTCGGCCAGGAACTCGTCCGCATGAGCCAGTGTATTGTAATCGGCACTCAGGGCCAGTAATTGAAAATCCTTCAACACCATCCGGATATTACCCGCTTCGGTGCTGGCCGTTATCGGATAGCGATAACGAATCGGCTGATTCGATGGGAACACTTGCTGAGCCGCGTATGAAATCAAATGCGGCACGATCAATTGATCGCCCAACGTCGAATGCTGAAAATCCCATTCGGCCCAGCTCAAGCCCGTCGGTTGTCGTTCGAGGAATTGACCGGTCCCATAAAGATCATTTCCTTCGAAATACATCAAGACCACCCACTTGGGATGTTTGCCCAAGCCATACTTCTCGATTGCGTTGACTTCATTGATTGGGGCCCAGCTGGGTGCACCCAGCGTCAAAGTGGTCATGTTCGTTTCGCCGCGCAGCAACTCGATCCAGGTCTCCGGCGCACTGCGCAAGACAAACGAATCACCCGCGATCACAATATCATATTGATCTTTCCAAGTGACATCGTCGTTGGGGAAACCCATCGAATCCATTTGCAAAGTATAAAAAAATTTGTCGCTCCGGCCGGCCGGCGCGGTCTCATTGCCGGGATTCGCAGCATGCGGATCGGCGGGATCCCACCAGCCTTGTGTCTTGAAACCAGGCGCATAATGGTAAGCCAACTGCATCGGTTTGTCGTAGACGATGTAAGGCTGGCAATAATAGTTGCCGATGATCGGACTCGTGCCGCACACACCCAGCGGAATCAATCTCCAGAAAATGCGTAAGCCAATCTCGAGGACGATGCCGACACTGAGCAGAGTGATCAAGACCACAGCGATCACGCTGAGGATTCTGCGGCGCTTGGAGACAGGCGGCTTAGCCGCACTCATCGTCATGACGAATTAGAAGAGCGATCCACTCAGCTTCACAAATAATTTTTCGTGTCCCGCATGTTCGCCTGCCCTCTTTGAGGGTTCGCGGACTATTTTTTCTTCACCAAGAACTGGCCCATCACCAAGGCGTCGATATCCGACTTGCCGAAAGTGTACAGCGCATTCTGCGGCGTGGTGACGATCGGTTCGCCGCGCAAGTTGTACGACGTGTTCAGCAGCACCGGCACGCCGGTTGCTTCACCAAATTTTTCGACGACACGATAATACGCCGGATTCCACTCACGGCGGATGGTTTGCAAACGGCCGGAGCCATCGACGTGACACACGGCTTGAATTTTGTCGCGCTTCGCTGCAGGGATTGATGTGACAAGCAGCATATAGCGCGCTGGATAATATTTTTCCGGCGACGGAAGGTCGAAATATTCCGTCGTGCGTTCTTCCAAGATCACCGGCGCAAACGGCCGGAACGGTTCGCGGAATTTGATCTTGGTATTGACCACTTCCTTCATCTCGATCGATCGGGGGTCAGCTAAGATCGATCGGTGGCCGAGCGCGCGCGGGCCCCATTCGAATCGGCCGCGGAACCAACTCACCACTTTCGCTTGCGTCAATCGATCGACTACTTGATCGAGCAGCTGCTCGTCGTCCTCAATCAAATCATAAGCGAAGCCCTTGGCCTCGATCGCCGAGCGCATCTCATCGACCGAATATTCCTGGCCCCAATACGCGTGCTCCATGACGAACTTGCGCGGCTTACCCAACAGCGCATGATAGACATATAACGCCGCGCCGAGTGCGCCGCCCGAATCGCCCGCGGCGGGTTGAATGAACACATTTTCAAACGGCGTCTCTTTGATGATGCGGCCATTCGCCACGCTATTCAACGCCACGCCGCCCGCCATCACCAGATTCTTGCTGCCCGTTTCTTGATGCGCATGCTGCGCCATCTTCAAGATCATTTCTTCGGTAACCTGCTGAATGCTGGCGGCCACATCCGCATAGTGTTGATTCAATGCAGCAGCCGCCTCCGACCAATGCGGATGATCCTTCTTGGGGTTAGTGATCGTCGTAAAGAATTCCGATTCGGGCCGGCGCGCTTCGCCAAACAGATCAGTGAACTTTCGATTATATGTGCTGTGCGTTGAATGCTGGAAACTGAAGTAATCCATCTTCAAGCGGAAACTGGCATCGTCCCCAACCTCGACTAGCTTGTAGACGTCGTCCACATATTTGGATGAGCCATACGGCGCCATGCCCATGACTTTGTATTCGCCTTCATTCACTTGAAAACCCAGCCACGCAGTGAAAGCGGAATACAACAAGCCGATGGAATGCGGAAACTTTACTTCACGGATCAGATCGATCTTATTCTCGCGCTGCTCGCCGTCCGATCGATGCCAATCGGCCGTTCCCCGCCCGATCGTGGCGGTGGTCCATTCCCCGACGCCGTCGATCGTCAAGATCGCGGCTTCATCAAACGGCGAAGCGAACAGCGCGCTGGCCGCATGCGAAAGGTGATGCTCGATAAATAAAATCTTGTC
>JBGQGR010000453.1:0-3424 GCA_041497495.1 Anaerolineae bacterium
AGCGCGACGCAATTTCTGCTTGGGTTTCATCGCCAGCCTCGAGAGCGGCGATCACACGTTCACGTAAGTCTTGAGAATAAGGTTTCATGCGCTTCAGTGTACCTGCTTTCCGTCGTTAATCAACCTGGAATCTGCTCTAGTGTCTTTGTGGTTATGCAGCTTATTGTGGCTTAGCCATCAAGCCAGCCAAGTCTCGCAAATAATTCCAAGTAAAAATGCCGGAGCCATGCCCATCGGCCCAGCGCGGCTGAACGGCGTAATTACCGACGTATTCCACACTGACCATATTATAGTTCGGTGCAAGTTTCAACTTCAATGGATCGGCGGGGCCGTGCAGTTCCTGGCACTCGGCGCACGGACAGTTGTCACGCAGAATCTTCCAGCCGATCTCGCTGATCGATCCGTCTTTCCATTTGACGGCGAGGGTGTGTTGCTCAGTGTTGCTTTGAATTGAATTGGATTTAGGCATTTGGATTCCGACCGCAGACGGCTGACCGCCGACCACAGTTGATCAGTGTGCAATCGTCGTCACTTGCTCAACTATCGTCACACGATCTCGTATTCTCGCTATCACTCAATCACCCTGTCAGCCGGCTGCCTTGTCACGATGTTGATCGATCGCCGCGAGAATTTCGGAATAACCTGCCATCAACGGCCAGATGTATAAACCTAAACCGCGCCGCAATCGAAGGTGGATCAAACCCAAGGGCTTGTAGGACCAATCGAGAATCTGCGACCAAGCGATAAAAGATTTCCGCAGCCAGCGCGTCTGCAAACCATCGGCCGCGATCTCGATCGTGCGGGTGGCAAAATCGAGGCCCAGGATCAAGATCAATAGGCTGGCGATAAACCCAAATGCATGCAGGAACGCATCCGGCAAATTCGCGGATTCAATTTCGGCAATGACCGAGCCCATCAAAATAATGCCCGCTAGCAGCGCGCCGAACAAAGCCTGCACTCGATAGATCGCCGGATAACGATAACGCATGGCGGCGATCATACACGATGATTCGCCGATTGACCAGCGGTTTTTCATGAACCCGCGCTACCTGTGCCCGATCGTTCCGGCGCAGCTCAGCGACGCGGTGGGCTTATTAGGTGCGCTGGCCCTGACTCTCGATCCACCGCAGCAAAAGCCTCTCCCCTCTCCTGACGACATATCAAGTTAATTGCTTCCGGATACCAGTAGGTCGTCAGGAGAGGGAACGGGGGTGAGGAAAAGAAGCGAGCGTTTGAGCGGCTGATACAATACTGCGACCGCCTAAAGGCTCGACTCCCTATTTACACAGATCATTAATCAATCCTTGCCAGCAGAAATTCCGTTATCGCTCACCGGAATTTTCATGGCAGGCAACAGAACGTGAAAGGTGCTGCCTGGCATCCGCTCTTCGTCATGGCCTTCGCTTTCCACCCACAGCTTGCCGCCATGCGCTTGAATGACGCCCTTCGAGATCGGCAAGCCCAAGCCCGGCCCGGCGCCCTTGAACTTTGTGGAACCGGTCGAGTGCAGCTCCACGGCACCCACTCGATAAAATTTTTCGAAGATCAAGACTTGATCATCTACATCAATGCCGACACCGGTATCCGTAATCAGAATTTCGACAAACATCTGATGCCCGACTGAATTTTCCGCAAAAGATCGACCCGAAATGGCCACCGATCCGCCATCAGGCGTGAACTTGATTGCATTGCCGATCAAATTAGCGAAAGCTTGACACAAACGCTGTAGATCGCCCTGCACCGGCGGCAGGTCATCAACTCCGGTAGCGGCGATCTTCATTTTCCGATCGCGGATCGCATCTGTGTAATTATCCAGCGCTATCTTCATCACGACGGCCATCGAGATCGGTGTGGTATGAATATTCAAAGCCTGTGAATCGATGCGCGACACGTCCAGCATAGCCGTGATGATGTCTTCTAAGCGTTGGCCGGCGCGCGTGATACTCTGGCTGATCTGCGCCATGTGCGCAGGATTGGCCGGGGGTTGCTTCACCACATCGGCCAGGATATCTGAATAGCCCCGGATCTGAGTCAGCGGTGTGCGCAGCTCATGCGACGCGATCTCTATGAAGTCGGTTTTGGCCATATCCAGTTTTTCCAAACGGCGATTGGACGTCGTGAGATCATCGTTGAGCTTGGTGATCGATCGATTCGCGCCTTTCAGATCGCTAACCAAGCGCGCATTCTGCAGCACCGTCGCTGTTTGATTGCCGACCGTCGTCAACACATCCAAATCTTGCGCGGTGTACGGCTCGCCTGATTCTTTGCGCCCCAACGAGAACACGCCGATCAAGAGCCCCTGTGATCGAATCGGCACATACACTTCCATATCCAGGGCTTGCAGCCAAGTCCGCTCGCGCGGCTGCGCGATGCGGAACTGCGGCAGAATATCAATCTCATATTGAGTCAGCGGCATATCGCCCCGGCGCAGCGCTTCCAAGATCGGACTCTTGGCCGAAAAGTCAGCTCGTTCGATCGGGAACGTACCCATCCCCGACATAATCTGCGCATCGACCCCGGTCTCGTCTCGATCGGTGATCAGCATCAGCGCGCCGCGCCGTACACCCAGTGCTTCCGCCACAATGCTGATCGCAACCGTGACCAAGGTTTCCAGATCAAGGATGTTGCTAATCGCATCGCCGTAATCACGCAGAGCGCGGGTTGGATCGTAGCGGCCGCTGGTCAGGAATCGATCGGTCCAGCGCTGCAGTAACGCTCGCACCGGCTGTTGTAAAATGGCCAGCAAGAGCGCCGTGCCGGTGGCAATCAAGATCGTCGTAATCGTATCCAAGTGTGCTGCCACGCTCGTGACCACCACAATGCCGCAAAAGATCAAGGCGCCGAAAACCAGCGTGAATATAATCACGGCAGTGGCTTGCCGGACAAAAGTGCGTAAGATCGGCAAGTGATAACTCACCGCCGCCACCGTCAAGACGATCGCCCCGGCAAAACGCAGCGCCAAACCCACCTGCATCACATCAAACAAGAACCGCGTTTTGTCCAACAAGGTCAGCGTTTCACCGCTGATGATCAGCATCAACGCGATCAGCCAAAATAAAATCCGGTTGCGGTGCAGCGGCCGCCGGATTTGCAAGTAGTCGAGTAAGACCAACAGAAAAATCCCCGCGCTGAAGCCGGCCCAGTTGATCGTGCGCAGGATCCGCAGCGTTTCGCCGATCGTCGACGCAATATTCAACTTCAACACCGCTGGCTGCACATTGAACAGATTAAACTCGATCGCCAGGATCAAGATCAACCACAAGCCGCCCAGCAGCGCCACCCACCGCTTGCCGGGCCGCTCCAAAAACATCAACGACAATATGCCCAGTATCGGCGACATTGCCAACAGAATGTCGGCGGCTGCGCGCGTGCCGATCAAAGGCACATCTTCGCGCAAACCGATCCACAATGTCAAACTCAAGCC
>JBGQGR010000454.1:0-3417 GCA_041497495.1 Anaerolineae bacterium
CGCTGCCTATCAAGTTCGGTGAGACCGCGCAACTTATCGGGTATGAAATCATCACGCAGTCACGATCGGCTGAATTAACTCTGGTGAGTTATTGGCAAGCTGGCGATTATATCGTCACGGCGCTTCAATTATTTGTCCACGCCATCGGACCGGATGGATCGATCGTAGCTCAAGAAGATCGACTCGACGCTTCGGCCTTTGGCTAGCGATCGGGCGATCAGATCGCGCAGATCAACCATTTAGCCTTGCCGGATCGATTAGGATCAGTTTGGATCGAAATCGGGCTGTATAATGCCGACTCTGGCGATCGACTACCGGTGCTGGTCGATGGCCATGAAGTTGATCGTCGTCTTTTGCTCTATCAGATTCCATTACCTTGAAAAAACCTTTACACCCTACTCATTATTTATTACTCGTTAGTCTGCTGCTCATCCTCTTGACGCAGATGATCTTCGCTTCGCCCACACAGTCTGCGTCGTTCGACGAAGGCTACAGAATCACTTTCGGTTACGCTTACCTGCACACCGGCGATGCGCGCCTGAGCCGTGGACAGAATCCACCTTTGACGGATGTATTGATTGCACTGCCGTTGTTGTTGCGTCTGGACATCAAGTTTCCGATCGATCAACCAGCCTGGGCGAAAGGCGACATTTTCGACTTCACGGATGAATTTTTGTGGAAAGCCAATGCTGATCCGCAGCGCATCGTTTTATTGGCGCGCTTGTCGGAGATGATGCTGGCCATGCTGTTGGCTTGCGTCAGCTATGCCTTCACGCGATCACTGTTCGATGATCACGCTGCGCTGGCGGCATTGTTCTTGTGTGCGTTCGATCCAACCATCTTGGCGCACGGCCACATCAGCGGCACTGATCTCGGCGTGACGTTGTTCATGTTTAGTTCGGTCTGGCTGTTGGCTTCATCGCTCAAGCGCACCAGCGCGCGCCGTGCGATCGTCGCCGGGATATTAGCGGGTGCCGCATTGTCGAGCAAATATTCTGCCGTATGGCTTGCACCGATCGTGCTGATAATTGTAATTTTCCTGCCTGGCCTTCGACGTCAATGGCTCACACGTTTCAAACTGCTGCTGATTTTTGGTGGGTTGGCGTTTAGCGTCATCTGGGCGACGTACGGTTTTTCGATCGGCCCGATCGCGTCCGGCGGCCCGTTTCTCCCTGCACCCGATTACTGGTCCTCACTCGAAGCGGTACGCAATCGTGTTGAATTAAGTACGCCCACATTCATGCTCGGCCAAGTTTCGGTGACGGGTTTTCCACTCTATTATCCGTTTGTGTTTCTAATCAAAACGCCGCTGCCGACATTGATTCTATTGGCGATCGGTCTGATCAGTTTGATCGTGCATCGGCGGCGGCAGGATAGCGCTGTATGGTTTCCTTTCGTGTTGTTGATCTTCGCAGCGATGATCGGTAGTCTGGACTTGGGCTATCGGTTAATCCTGCCTGCGCTGCCGTATGCCATCGTGATCGCAGGACGCGGCGCGAGCGTTATCTGGAACGCCGATATCCATCGGCTGCCGGCTAGACTCGAAGTTTCAGTTTTGGCGATCTGGCTTGTGGTCGATGTGTTGTCAGTTGGGCCGCAGCACCTTGCCTATTTCAATCAACTCGCCGGCGATCGATCGCACGATTACAATTTGCTGGTCGATTCAAATCTTGATTGGGGTCAGGACTTGATTGCACTGCGCGACTGGCTGCACACTCACCAGATCGATCAGGTGAATCTGGCCTACTACGGTTCAGCGCGGCCCAGCGCCTATGATATATCCGCTACCTTGCTGCCGAGTTTTAGCCTGAATTCCTTTGGCCCGAATGTCGATGGTTATAGCCCGTATGCGCTGTCGCCGGGCTGGTATGCGATCAGTGTATCGAGTTTGCAGTTGGGTCTGTTATACAGCCGCTGGGATATCTACGCGCCGTTTCGCGCGCGCCAGCCGGTCGATCGCGTTGGCCGGTCATTTTTGATTTATCATGTCGATTATCCGTCTGCGGAAGTTGATCACACGGTGGTGTTAGGGCCGCTGGCCGGTGATCTCGATCAAACAACGTTGGGTGGTCAACCCGATCGACAGCTGATCGTTAAGTGGGCGGGTGATGATGCGGCGGTGCTGGATATGCAGGGTCCGGCGCGGTATATTGCGCGCGGCGGCGAACCGATCGTCGGATTCGCTCCCGATGTGCACAATGCATTGTTAGCCAACGCCACGCGCTTAGGCAGCGATGCCTCAGGCAACCTGCGGCTATTCGAAATCGATGCGCGCTCTGTCCTGGCGCAAAAACAGCTTGAATGGAATCGACTATCGATCAATTGGCCGCCGGAGGCGATCGTGACCGGCACGGCGCACTTGCCGATCGATTTTGATCACGCCGTCGAGTTGATCGGTTACTCGATCAAACCTCAAGTGATCAAAGCCGGTGAAAACTTGACGGTTATCACTTACTGGCGTGTGGTCGGACATGTGCCGGAAGATCTGATGATCTTCAGTCATGTCTATCGATCGCCGGATCAAGTTCTGGCGCAGCAAGATCAACTTGATGTGAGCGGATCGAGCCTGCAAGTCGGCGACGTCTTCATCCAACAGCACGAATTAATTGCAATTCCGCCCAACACGCCGGCCGGAGCCTATTGGCTTGGCGTTGGGTTGTACCATAAGGACACCGGGCAGCGCTTGCCGATCGAGGTTGGCGATCAACCTGCCGCCGATCGAATTTTCTTGACTCAGGTGCAGGTGCAGCCATAAGCCGCCTGGATGCGTTCCTCTCAAACTAAGGTACTTCGGCATTGCGCATCCAACGGCTTATGGCTTACAGACGGAAGCCTTATTACCCGTTCGTACGGCCATGCACGGTCAGGGATCGTGGAAGCTGAAGAAATATACACCGTTCGATCCAGCGCCCGGCACCTACGCGATCAGCGTTGCGAATATCATGGGCGGCATCTGGTTCGATCCGAATGAATACCGATTCTTTCGCGATCGAACACCCGATACGATTATCGGCAACTCGATCTACATCTACACGATCGGATCGCGCGGCAACCCGATCGATCGATCGTTGACCGGACTGCAGATCGATCAGATCGCTCTCGCGACTTACGCGCGCTTCAACACCAATGATGTTCGTCTGCGCTGGTTCGATGCGATTTCATCGCTGATCCCTGCTCTGAATCAGACGTGGCTGGCGATAAATGATAATCAGCCCATTGTGTCGGAGTTCTCCGCGTTATTTGCCGGGGTACGACCTGAAACGCAAACGCAAACTATCGACGATCATCAACCGTAGCATCTTTGTCACTTTGATTTGGGACAGCGCATTCAACAAGCCGCGCGTCAATCCAGCTCGCCGGCGATCTGGAGCCCGCAGATTTTTCCTGACTCGTCGGCCGCGAATGCCATCACGCTGC
>JBGQGR010000455.1:0-3415 GCA_041497495.1 Anaerolineae bacterium
GGACATGCTGAAGGAATTTCCGCAGATCAAAAAGCACGGGCGCAAGACCTTAGTGCGCGAAGATGCCAAAATGGTTTTCAATCTGCGAGAGGCTATGCCCGATCGGATGTGTGAAGACTCGATCTGGCCGCAGGAGATCGTCGTGTGCTTGCTGGAGCGAGTCAATAGCCACAAGACGGTTGCCGATCCGATCGATCGATCGGCAGCGCTGAACGATCTGCTGCCTAACTCGTCGCATCTCACTAATGTCTCATTGCTCACAAATAACCTAAACTCGATCGAGCAGCTGCTCGATCGGGCACGGTGTTATCGATTGAAGATTGGATCAGATGTGACTGGAATCTTGAAAGCAATCGAAAATCTTTAGTGCTTATCCAACAATCGAGAAAGTCAATGCGCTTCAGACGATGGCAACTTGCCCAAGTGATCTTGCTCACGATCTTAGTGCTGCTCGTGACCGTAAGTTTTATGCACGCACCCGGTCAGGGAGACATCGCCAGTTGGGAACGGTGGGCGAATGATGTTGACACCTTGGGGCCCGTGCAGGGCTTCGAAGCGATTAAGGCAGACTACCCGCCTTTCAGCTCATTGATATTGTTCGCAGCGATTCGAGCTGCGCATATATTTGGCATCGGCACGTTTGGCGCTGTAAAACTGGCTATCTTAGTGCTCCTGTGTCTAACCTCGTTGGTCTTTTGGATATGGACGAAAAATTTCCGGCTTGCACTGATCGTGCATTTGTCTCTGCTATTGAATAGCGTGGTGTTAGGCTATATCGATGTTTTTTTTGCGCCCAGCTTACTCTTGGCGCTGTGGGCCTTCAAAGAGGAAAAACTGACTTGGTTTGCCATCTTCTATGCCATAACGTGCCTAACCAAATGGCAGCCGATTCTGATTGCGCCCTTCCTCGCGTTGGCGCTGCTGAATATCAAACACATCAAGCAATGGAGACAAATTAAATTCAAGAAACTGATCGTGAGTGTGCTGTTACCTGCCAGCACGATCTTCAGCCTGACCCTGGTCGTCTTTGGAGTGCCGCCAGTATTGGGAGCACTCAAGGCGGCCTTCAGCCATAACTTCTTGAGTGGCAATGCCTTGAACTTCGATTGGATACTGACGCATTTCCTGCATGTTCTCGATCCAGGACAATTTGGCGGTCTCGTCGCGGGGCAGGCGTATTACATTCGCACGACTTCGCTGGCCGTAACGCTTGCACCCCGACTGCTTTTTTTTCTGTTTTATGCAGTGACGCTGGTTGTGTTTATAAGGCGTGACAAAGGCTTTGAGGAGCTGATCAATTTTTCGCTGATAGGTTACTTTGCTTATTACAGCTTCAACCCGGGGGTCCACGAGAACCATCTATTTCTGATCGCCGTACTATCGATCGTGTTGTTTTGGCTGAACCGGGAACACTTTATGGTCATGCTCATCTTGATCGTGATGAGCAATATCAATCTAGTACTGTTTTATGGATTGGATGGAACCGGATTAGGCTTTAGTCGAGTCATCGCGAATGTGGATATTGCACTCTTGCTGTCCCTCTTTAACGTGAACTTCTTCTTGATGCTCTGGGCGGTGAATATTCTGCCGCGAAAAACACCTCAAGCGATCCAATCCACATCGACACTTGATCTTGCTGTGCGTGAATAACGACACGTTTCTAGCTCTCTACTTCCGCGTGTAGATCAACTGTGGTCTCACCACAACGCCAGTCAACGTCGCGGGTGCCTCACTGACATCTAATTGCTCAAGTGGCCGATAGTATTGCATGATTAACTGCTGAACGGGTGGATCAACTTCGAAGAAACTTTCGTCTGAAATGATCGCCGCGTAGTATCGATCTCGAAGCCTTGCTACAAAATCATCGGGCAAGGGCAGTTGACCGTGCTCGCGGCCATACCAGATAGTTGCTAGCTGGGCTGCTGGTTGTTTGCCTGCCAGCCACGCATAATACGGATGCATCGCCACATACACTTCACCATCGATCGAGGCAATGTGTTGGATCAAGCGATCGCCCGCCTGGCGCATTTCGGAAGTTGGAATATAGCGCAGGGGATTGTACGCGCCCAACGCAAATTGGATAAGGACGCCGATCGCAATCCATGTCGAAGGCCGAAGCCGCGCTAGAATTTTTTGATTATCCATTTGCCACTCGCGCAGCAACATTGCCGGAGCCAGACATAGAAAAGCATACACGGCCATCAAGTTGTTCACATTCCCGCCCGCTGAAGCGCGACCGGCGGCGCTGATGATTGCCGCTGCGCCGATCCCGATCAGCCACGGTCGATCGCGCAGAGCATGAAATCTCGATCGGCGCCAGCTCAATCCGCCGACAGCGATCGCCATTACACTTAAAATCGCCATCAAGCCAAACAATTCGAAACGCAGATAGTTGACTATCCGCCCGCCTTCGATCGGATCGGATGCAGCGATGGTAAAGGTGTGATAGATAAACCAGCCGCCCGTCAGTGCGTTGATGATGATGAGCGGTAGGCTAACCGAAGTGGCGTAGATGCCGATAAACAACCAGGCACGCCGCCCAAGCGCGATCAACAAATAAAAGGACAGCCCGGCGCCGAAGAGCAGACTCGTTTGCTTCGTGAAGAAAGCTAAGGCCAATACCAGGGCTGCCAGGATCAAACGCCGATTTGATCGACCGGCATCAATGCCCAGCGCACACCCAACCAGCGACAGGGCTACAAACAATGAATCGACTCGCACCAGTTCATACCAGAAGCCGCTGATACGATAGCCGCCCAAAAATAATCCGGCACAGGCGAACGCGATCCAGCGCGGCCCGCTCTCGCGCCGGGCAATGTAATAGATCAATAACGCCGATGCGATCGTCGACGCCAGCGACAGCCATCGCAGCGGCGCATAACTCACACCGAAAATTTTGATCAGCCCGCCACCGAGCCAAGAATACAGCGGCATATACAAGTGTGGCACGAACTCAACACTGGGTGGCACGAAGATCGGCAGGCCGTTAGCAACGCGCAGCGACTGCATGAGCATACCGTCTTCGATGAAGTCAAGATCATATGGATAAAAGACACGCGGCAGAGCTGCCAGGAGATACATGCCGATGAACGCCAAGGCGGCCAGCACGACCAGCCCGCGCAGTGATAATCGATCTTTCAATGCAGGTAAAATATTCTTCAGTGATTTCATCTTGATCTATATTGCTTGGCTAATACAACGCCAGATTGCCCGAACGTTTGACGCGGCGAATCGCACTCTGCAATGACCAGGCGGCGATGGGCAACAGCAACACCGTAAAGGCGAGTAACGGCAGTAAGTCGGCTGCAAGCTCGATTACCGTTGCTCCGCTGCTCAAGGCTGCACGCAGGCCATGCAGCGCGTAAGTAAAAGGCAGCAAATACGAAATGACTTGCAGCGCGGGCGGCAGGATCGA
>JBGQGR010000456.1:0-3399 GCA_041497495.1 Anaerolineae bacterium
GGCAACAGACCGATGTGGCGAATACCCAAACGCGAATACATGATCGGCCAGAACGAGACGGCCATCAACGCCGCGCCGATCAATCCGACGCGCACGTCGAACATGCGGCGCGCTAAAGCATAAGTCAATGCAACCGTCAACAGCCCGAACGCAAATGGCAGCCACTTATAACCGATGATGTTCTCGCCAAACAACGCAATCGTTCCGGCGTGCAAATAATGATAGACCGGTTCGTGGCCTTCAGCTTCGGTGATAAACAAGGGCCGCCAGCCTTGCACGATGCGCTGATCCATTCCAAATTCGATCAATTCATCATCGCGCCAACCGGGCGGAGCGGAATCGATCGCGAAGAAGCGAAAGACAGCGGCGATGAATAGGACGAGAATCATCGACCAAAAAATTTTGCGTGATGAGTGACACGTGACAAGTGAGTTCATGGAGCAATAGTGATGGAGCCGATCACAAATCGATCGCCGATGACCGATCCATTTTGATCGTAAAGGGAGAGGCGCTGATTGTCCTCGCGCGTATACACGCCAACCTCAAGTGGATATGTTCCATCGGGTTTCGCATTAGCCGGAATCACAAAGCGATGCACTTGGGCAAACGCATCACCGGGAATCCACTGCCACGACGGCACATCGAGCGAATCTTGTTGGGCCAGCACGGGCCGTTGGGCATCGCCACTCAACGCATGAGTAAACAACACCGCTTCTTTATCGAAGAATGCCGTGATGCGCCAATACGTGATGACTTCAACGGTGTCGCCCGGCTTCAAGTGTGGTGCTTGAATTTTGTAACCAATTAAAGCGAGGCTGTGACCAAAATCCAAAGTTGAGGTCGGCACCACACTCGACGACAAGGCGTCCGACAATGCGCTGATCGAATCGAAGCGATACACCTCGAAGCGCGGATTGAAATCATCAGGTCGCAGATCGATCGTATCGATCTTCTCCGCATACCGATTGAAGAGAGCGGCGAACACCGGATCGATCGGCGCAATTGATTGGAGAATGACCGTCACCCGATCGTCTGATGCCGGCTGAATGAGCGGTGCGGCCACTGTTCCGACGGCAGACAACGGCAGTGTCGAAGTAAAAACTGAAGAGACGGTGCTGGATGACTCGAGAGTGCAGCGGCCACTCGTGTCACAGCCAGCCGTCGAAGTAATCGGCTGTGGGAAAACCAGACTGGCATGCGGCACACCGTCCAGATCGACAAACGAAGACGTGAACCAGTGCAGCGATAGATCACTTCGCTGCAACAGCATCTGCATCGAGGCTGGATCATGGAAGCGATTGGGATAGATCGACGAGATCCCGACCACGAATTGATCGCTAGTAGATCGATCGAGATAATGCGCAACCTCGGATAATGTGTTGTGATAAGCCACGCGCACATCGCGCGCCTGACCCCATACATCGAAATAATCGTGATAAGCATAGATCGTCGTCGCGGCCAAAATCGCAATCAGTGGCAGCGAGCGCAGCGTATGCGAATCGATCACGCGATCAAAAAAGCGGACGGCCTCTATTAAACCGATCGCGACGAAGAGATAGACCACAGGCTGCGCCGCGATCGATCGCAAGTTGCTGGCGACAACGCCCGTCAGCAGACTGGGAAAGATCGCAACCAACAGCCAAAAAATAGCGAAAGCATATTCGATTTTGCGGAAGCGAATGAACGAAATGACGATGCCGATATAAAACATCGCGCCGAGCGCCCAATTCAGAATGGGTTGGCCCGGATTGTTGTAAAGCGACAGCGTGTCGCCGCTCACGGTAAACATCCCTAACGCGCCGAATATATTGCCGAGCAGATTATTGGGATTGCCCGCAAAGAATTGATCAATCGGCCCGCTCAATTGCCAGACGCGATATTCGGCGCCGGGGTGCGCGGACAAATAGTAAAACATCGGCAGTGCCAATGCACCGCCGATCGCGATCATGCCGATAATGCCCCACCAATTTTCTTTCCAGACCGATCGATGGAAGATCAACAAATAAATCCACAACAACACAAACATGCCGGGCAGAACACGCGCGGCCAAGTACGTGTAAAACGACAAACCGATAAACAAGCCGGCGAAGAGATAACACAGTATGCGTAACACGCGAGCTGAGAGTTGCGGCAGCGCTTGAGTCGAATAGGGTTTGATCGCCTGCCAAGCGAATAGCACAACGGCGATGAACACCGTCGGCAGCAAGGCAGAGCGCAGCGCCTGCCGATCGGTGGAGATGGCCCAAAAGGAGACGGCCAAGCCCGCCGAGGTCAGCAAAGCAATCGGGACATCAAATGCCCGCCGGATCCAGAAATGAGCGATCACAATCAATAAGAGTCCGGCGAGCACGGAGGTCAAGCGCAGCGCCAGATAATGCGGCCCGCCTAACAGCGGCATCAGCGTGGCGACGACGTAATCGTATAACGGTTCGCGTCCATAACCGACGGTTTCATAGATCGGGTGCGCGCCGTGCAGGATGGCGACGGCATCGTGACCGTGATCGGCTTCATCGTGGGTGAAGCCCGGCGGAATGCGATCGATCTGATTGAGACGGAAAAAAGCCGCCACGACCAAAATCAAAAACAAGGCGGCGGTTTCGGTGCGTCGGCCGGGCCAGCGGGGATTATCAGTGGGTCGAATCATCGTGAGCGATGATACCCTAAAACGTGAAAAGTGACACTTGCACCGCACTGTCCGAAGGACGTTGCAGTGCAAGTGTGAGTAACGAGTGAAACGTGATACGTGAAAGGCTATTCACGCGTCACTTCAAATAAAAAGACCTGACTCCATATGGAATCAGGTCTCTCAAAACTTGTTTCAATTAGCGGACTAGAAGTCTCCACCACCACCGGGCGGCATCATCGGAGCCGGGTTCTTCTCCGGCACATCGGTGATCAACGCATCGGTGGTCAGAATCATGGCCGCGATACTGGCCGCATTCTCCACCGCGCTGCGCGTGACCTTGGCCGGATCGATGATGCCCGACTTGACCATGTCTTCGAACTCGCCGCTCAACACGTTGAATCCGATATTCTTGTTTTCCTTCTCTTTCGATACACGGCGGACGGTGTCGATGATGACCGCACCGTCCTGGCCGGCGTTGGCCGCGATGCGACGCATCGGCTCTTCAAGCGCGCGGCGCATGATCGTCACACCGGTTTGAATATCCGGCTCGTCCGACTTGACCTTCTTCAGCGCATCGATCGCATTGATCAACGCCACACCGCCGCCGGGCACAATGCCCTCTTCAACGGCGGCGCGCGTTGCGCTCAACGCATCTTCAACCCGATGCTTCTTTTCCTTCAGTTCGGTCTCGGTCGCCGCGCCCACGCGGATGATCGCCACGCCGCCGGACAACTTCGCGAGTCGCTCTTGCAGCTTCTCTTTGTCGTAATCAC
>JBGQGR010000457.1:0-3398 GCA_041497495.1 Anaerolineae bacterium
CGACATCGCCGGTGTGTTCGCGCACAACGACGAGATGGTGCTGGGTGCGATTCAAGCGGCGCTAGCCGCCAAGCGCACTGGCATCACCTTCGTCGGCTTCGACGCGATCGACGATGCGACGAAAGCCGTGAAGGATGGCACGCTCGCAGCAACCATCGCCCAGCAACCCGCCGTGATGGGGCAACTCGGTGTACAGACCGCTGTGAAGTCGCTCAAGGGCGAGCAAGTACCGAACAACATTCCGGTGCCGCTGAGTCTGGTGAGTTCTGAAGCAGCTGGCGGCGCGCCGCCGAAACCCAACAAGCCCTACACGCTCGGCCTGGCGCTATCGACGTTGAACAATCCGTTCTTCGTCACGCTGCGTGACGGCGCACAGAAGGAAGCCGATGCGATCGGCGTCACGCTCGTCGTGGTCGATGCGCAGAACGACCCGGCGAAGCAGGCGTCGCAGATCGAAGACCTGATCAGCAAGAAAGTCGATGCGATTCTGCTGAACCCGACCGACTCGAACGCAGTCGTGCCCGCTGTTCAAAAAGCGAACACCGCGAACATTCCGGTGTTCACAATCGACCGCAGTGCCGCCGGAGGCACGATCGTCAGCCACATCGCCTCGGACAACGTCGCAGGTGGTAAGATGGCCGCCGATTTCCTGTGCAAAGCGATCGGTGGCAAAGGCAACGTCGTGGAGCTGCAGGGCATCGCCGGTACATCGGCGGCGCGCGATCGCGGCAAGGGCTTTGACGATGAGATGGCCGCGACCTGCGCGGGCGCGAAGATCGTCGTGCAGCGTCCGGCAGACTTCGATCGCGCGAAGGGCAACAGTGTGTTTACCGACATCCTGACCGCACAGCCCGACATCGCCGGTGTGTTCGCGCACAACGACGAGATGGTGCTGGGTGCGATTCAAGCGGCGCTAGCCGCCAAGCGCACTGGCATCACCTTCGTCGGCTTCGACGCGATCGACGATGCGATCAAAGCGGTCAAGGACGGGATACTGGCCGTGACGATTGCTCAGCAGCCCGCCGTGATGGGCCAGCTCGGCGTCGATACGGCAGTGCACTCTCTCAACGGTGATAAGGTGGATTCCTCCATCCCGGTCGCGCTGTCGCTCGTCACAAAAGATACCGTGAAGTAACTTTCCTTCTCAAGTCTGCTGCCTCCATCGCATGATGGGGGCAGCAGGCCGATCGCAATAATCCATGCCCGACACTCTCCTCTCGATGGAGCACATCAGCAAATCGTTTCCCGGCGTCCGCGCGCTAAACGATGTCGCGTTGCACGTGCAAGCTGGTGAAGTCCACGCGCTGGTCGGCGAAAACGGCGCGGGTAAATCGACGCTGATGAAGATCCTCAGCGGCGCGCTGCCCAAAGACTCCGGCAGGATTTTGTTTGATGGAAGCGAAGTTTCGATTCAGAGCCCGGGCGATGCGCGCGCGCTGGGCATCGCGATGATCTTTCAAGAACTCAACCTGGTTCCGCATCTCGACGTCGGGCAAAACATTTTTCTGGGGCGCGAACCGGCCCGCCGAGGCGGCCGCATCGATTGGTCGGCGCTGTACGATCGCGCGCGCGAGCGATTGCAGCTGATCGGGATTGAGATCGATCCGCGTGCCACGGTCGCCGATCTGTCGATCGCACAGCAGCAGATGGTTGAGATCGGCAAAGCCCTCTCGCGCCAATCGCGCCTAATCGTGATGGACGAGCCGACCTCGTCGTTGACCGAACACGAAACCGATCGACTGTTCGATCTTATTCGCTCGTTGAAGTTGCAAGGCGTCACGATCATTTACATCTCCCATCGACTCGAAGAGATCTTTGCGATCGTCGATCGTGTGACGGTGCTGCGCGATGGTCAATGGATCGGCACGCGGGGCATCGGCGAAGTGACCCAGGCCGAACTGGTGCACATGATGGTCGGGCGCGATCTTGCCGAGGTCTTCGCCAAAGAAGCCGCGCTGCGTCGAAATGTCATCCTCGAAGTGAAGAACTTATCCAGCGCGAATTTTCTGCGCGATATCAACTTGCAGCTGCATCGCGGCGAAATCCTGGGAGTTGCTGGCCTCGTAGGTTCAGGGCGAACGGCCCTGGCCCGCACACTGTTTGGCATGGAGGCGATCCAAAGCGGCGAAATCCTGTTCGATGGTCAACCGGCCACGATCCGTTCACCGCAAGCCGCGATTCGACAGGGCATTGGCCTGGTGCCGGAAGATCGTAAAGATCAGGCGCTGTTCCTCAACATGACGGTGTCGGAGAACATTGTTATGAGCGATTTACCGGAACTGTCGCGGGCGGGGTTGATCGATTTCAATCAAGTACGCAGCGTGGCGCAGACGTCGGTTGAGAAATTGGACATTCGCACGCCCTCGCTGCGCCAGCGGGCGCGCAACTTATCGGGCGGCAATCAGCAGAAGGTCGCCATCGCCCGCTGGCTGGCACTCAAGCCGCGCGTGTTGATCCTCGACGAGCCGACGCGCGGGATCGATGTCGGTGCCAAAGCCGAGATTCACGCACTGATGAGTCAACTTGCGAAGCAAGGCATGGGCATCTTGATGATCTCCTCGGAGCTGCCGGAAATCCTCGGTGTGAGTGATCGAATCATCGTGATGCACGAAGGCCACATCACTGCGGAGTTTATGCGTGGCGCAGCGACGCAAGAGGCGATCATGTTGGCGGCGACCGGCGCAAACGATCAGCAAGCGAAGACAAGTTGAGTGAATACCTCATGCGATCAAAATCGGTGGTCACCTTTCGATCCATCGCCGTCCGCTACAGTAGCCTGATCTTCTTGATCGTTTTCTGGATCGCGCTGGGCCTCGCCAGCCCGGACTTCTTGACGCCCTCGAATATTCTGAACGTTGCACTGCAAACCTCCGTGTTGGCGATCGTGGCCATGGGGATGACCTTTGCGATGTTGTCGAACGGCATTGATCTCTCGGTCGGTTCCGTGGTCGCGCTGTCGAGTGCGTTGGCGGCCGGCCTGGCTGCGCAAGCCAATACGCTGCCGCGCGGCGCGTATGCCGGACAAGGGCTGCCGGCTATTCTTGCATTGTTGCTGCCTCTTCTGGTCGGCGGTGCATTAGGCGCAGTAAACGGTGGCTTGATCGTGCGCGGGCGCATTCCGCCGTTCGTGGCGACCTTGGCCATGCTGGCGGCGGCACGCGGCTTAACCTTGGTCTATACCGGCGGCTACGTGATTCCAGCCACCGATCCCGTATTGACCTTTTTCGGTGCGGGATCGATCGGGCCGATACCGACGCCCGTGATCCTGATGATCGTCCTGTTCAGCGGGTTGTGGTATCTGTTGGCGCAGACACGTTTTGGGCTGCACCTTTATGCGGTCGGCGGCAATCTCGAAACGGCGCAGCACGCTCGAAAGCCGCTCGGCCAAATCCTCCGCC
>JBGQGR010000458.1:0-3397 GCA_041497495.1 Anaerolineae bacterium
AATTGAAAAAATTCCATGTCTTCCAACGGCAAGCCATGTCGATAAACCGACGCGACGGTATCGCCGGTCAATGAATGCGCGTTCGATGTCACCGACCACACGCGGCCAAAGCCGCCGACCGCTAACAACGTTGCTTTTGCATGGAAGACGTGAGTCTCGCCGGTGAGGATTCGCACCGCGACGACGCCGCGACAAATATTATCTTCGACGATCACATCGATCACTTGATACTCGTCGAAGAACTGGACGTTCTGCTTGATGCACTGCTGATACAGCGTCTGCAAGATCATGTGGCCCGTCCGATCGGCCGCCTTGCACGATCGCATCACGGGCTTCTCGCCGTAATTGCTGCTGTGCCCGCCGAACCGCCGCTGCTCGATCTTGCCTTCGGGCGTGCGATCGAACGGCAAGCCCATGTGCTCCAGTTCGATCACCGAATCGATCGATTCTTTCGCCAGCACTTCGGCCGCATCTTGATCGACCAGATAATCGCCGCCCTTGACGGTGTCATACATGTACCATTCCCAATGATCTTCTTCCATGTTGCCCAACGGCGCGGCGATGCCGCCCTGCGCCGTGCCAGTATGCGATCGAGTGGGATACAGCTTGCTGATGACGGCCGTGTTCTTGACGGTCTTGGAACAATGCAGCGCCGCCATCATGCCTGCGCCCCCTGCGCCGACGACGATCGCATCGAATTCGTGTTGAACTGTCATGTTATGCTCCCTGAGAATGATACCTTGCGAAGGTTTTAGATTGATGAACCTCCGGGAGGATTATATTTTTATGCCAGACCATTGGGTAAAGTGAATAAGACGATTGCGCCGGCCACCAACCACACCAGACCGAAGGCAAGCAAAGCCATCAATACAACCCGGCGAACATAGCTGCGCCGCATGTAATCGGTGATGACGATGCGCACACCGTTGAGGCCGTGCAGCCAGGCCAAGAACAACATCGATAGATCGACGGCGATCCACAGCGGATTCGATCGGAACCGATCGAACACGAAATGGCCGGTGATGTTGCTGATGTCATTGATAAAGTGCATGATGATCAAATGCCAGAAGACCAGCACGATCAAGATCACACCGGAGATGCGCATGAACTGCCACGCCAAACGCTCGAAAGTGTTTTTCTGTGGCGCAGGCCGGCTGTTGGATTGCGAAACGATCAGCGGGCCATTAGACAAACCCGATCCGCGCCACGCAACATACAACACCGGCAGTGCGACCGGCAGGACAATCGCTAAAGCGTAACCCAGTCCGTTCATCGATGCAAAAATTTCTTGCAGGCTCAGGCCGAAGACTGACTTAAGCATCGCATAGCCTACCATCGGCGTGGCCAAGACGAAGATACCCAGGCCGATCCAAAATATCTGCTTGTGATATTTGGTTGTGCTGGGCCATGTATCGAACAACATGACACGCAAGCCGTTCAAGGCATGATAGATTACGGCCATGACCAACAGCCATTCGAACGGACGGAACCACGGCTGCTTATACACAGCGGTCGCTTCGCTGTAATTAGCTGGCCCGCCAAAAAGTTGAATCGCTTCGACGATGTGCAGCGTCAGAAAATAAACGATCGCCACGCCGCTCATGCGATGCGCCAGCCAGGTCCACATGCCGGTGCCGCCCTTATAGAGCGTGCCGTCTTCTAAATAATCTTTGGGCAGGGCGGACTGGTTTTTTGCTGGGTTACTGACAGACATTCTGTCCCCTTTCTTAGGAGTGAGGTTCAATCACAGCCGCGTTTACGCGGTTCAATATTGAAAAGTTACGCCTTGTTTATTATAGATCACCTGATTAGCTTCGGCAAAGTGAGCGGGCATCCCAATGCCCGCTCTACGTTTATACACACAGAGACAAAAACCTTCGAGGTCTTTAAGACCTCGAAGGTCTAATTGCATCAGACATTTGTATAAATGTTGCTGAACACATTGCCGATGGCCGGGCCGAGCAAGGCCAGAATCACGATCAGATAGATCGGTACGACGAAGAAAACCAGCAACAACAGCGGCAGAATCGCGGCCCACGTTGGCAGCGAATCGCCGAGCGTGTGACGCAGCATCTCTTCAACCGTCATATTGCTGAGCCGGGCATCGATCGAGACAGTGCGCATCATATAGAACAACGTTCCGCCGCCGACGATCACCAACGCGATCGGTGTAGCGAGAGTCGATAAGAGATTGGTCGGCGCGAAGCTAAAGGCGGAAGTAGCCGGTCCCATGATTTGCGACAGCACTTGCTGCAAGATCACCACGCTGCCGATCAACACCATGATCAGGCCGACGAATTGAAACAGATATTGATACACTTTGCGCCACAAGTAGCTTCGCGCTTCAGTGTTCTCCGGCTGCGCGGCCTCTTTTTGCAGCACTCGCCAGCGCCACCACCACACCCCGCCGCCGATCAACAGGCCCGGCAGGATTGTGGCGATGATCGATTCGATGCGCTGGCCTTGCCCCGCTAAAGCGTTGAGGATCGCGGCGATCAATCCGACGAGCGCAATTAACCCGATCAGATCCGCGGCACCCGCGACGATATATTCCGATAAGCGTGTCGAGCTCAGCGTCGGTCGAACTGCTTTGATGAAGTACCAGCCTACCAGCCCGCCGACGATGCTCGACGCTAATGGCGCGCCAATCGTCAAAATGATCAACTCGCTCGACTGAAAGACGAGCAAGCGATTCAAGATGATCGCTAGCAGCGAGGCAAGTCCGCCAATCACGCCGATCGCGATCGAGAACACGACGAGATGAATCAACAGCGATCGCAGTTTCGAGGATCGTTCGGTTTCATCGCCAGACGTCGCGGCTTTTTGCGAAGAAAGCCAGAAGAATCTGACCGCGACGAATGCCACGAGGATACTCGCCAGCGGCGGCAGCAAGGTCTGCGTCCATGGCCGTTGGCCCAAAAAGTCGAAGTTAAATGAGCTTCCCCCGCCGAACAAATAAAAGAGCGGATTGGACAGCGATGGGAACGGCGCACGCCCGCCCAAGTGCGAGAACAAGCCCGCTAAGAATGCGGTCGCGTTATCGATCAGACTGAACACGCCGAAGGACGCCAGCACATACCAATAGCCGCGCCGCAGATCGGCACCGCGCGCGCCGTCGGCGTTGGCAGCTCGATCGTTTAATTCAACTTGATCGTGCCAGCGCCACAGCATGCTCAGGATAATCAGCGTGATCACGAGCGTCCACGGTTTATAGCCGTCGAGGCCGGTATCAAACAATCGGACGAGGAAATCACCCAACAGAGCCTGCGTCAAGAAAAGTGTAAGCCATAAACTGATCGCCATCGTCACAAACAAATAAGTTTTGCGCGAACCGGCGGAGCGCTCATCGATCGATCCGTTCGCGCCGCGTTGAACGCTGCGCCAGAAGAAACGCCAG
>JBGQGR010000459.1:0-3385 GCA_041497495.1 Anaerolineae bacterium
AAAGCGCTGTTGTACAAATATCTGGGCGGTGTGGATGCGTGGCCGATCATGCTGGACACCAAAGACCCGGATAAAATCATCGACACGGTGTTGATGCTGCAGCCCGGTTTCGGCGGCGTGAACTTGGAAGACCTGTCGCAGCCCAAGTGCTTCCGCATTCTCGACACGCTGCGCGAGCAAGCGGAGATTCCGATCTGGCACGATGATCAGCAAGGCACGGCG
Source organism: Anaerolineae bacterium (assembly GCA_041497495.1). Lineage (GTDB taxonomy): Bacteria > Chloroflexota > Anaerolineae > Fen-1058 > Fen-1058 > JBGQGR01. The sequence goes on from JBGQGR010000459.1 coordinate 223, forward strand.
ACGGTGACGCTCGCCGGATTGTTAAATGCGATCAAGATCGTTGGCAAGAAGATGTCGGAAGTGCGCATCGTCTTCGTCGGCAGCGGCGCATCGAATGTGGCTTGCTCCCGATTGATCTTCACCTCCGGCGCGAATCCTGCGCTGTGCACCCTGGTTGACAGCAAAGGCATCCTCAACAAGAACCGGCACGATATTGAACTGCGCAAAGCCGAGTACATCGACAAATGGAAGCTGTGCCAGATCACCAACGCCGAGCAGCGTGAAGGCAACATTGCTGACGCACTGAAAGGCGCAGATGTGGTGGTGGCTTTGTCGACGCCCGGACCGGATGTGATCAAATCAGAATGGATCAAAGGCATGGCGAAAGACGCTATCGTCTTTGCCTGCGCGAACCCCGTGCCGGAAATCTGGCCGTGGGATGCGAAGAACGCCGGCGCCGCGGTCGTCGCCACCGGCCGATCGGATTTCCCGAACCAAGTCAATAATTCGCTCGGCTTCCCGGGCATCTTCCGCGGCACGCTCGACGTTCGAGCGAAGACGATCACGGATGAGATGTGCTTGGCTGCGGCGAATGCCTTGGCGGATATGGCTGCCGAGAAAGGCATCACGGCCGATTACATTCTGCCGAACATGGACGAGTACGATGTGTTCGCGCGCGAAGCGGCCGCGGTGGCGACGAAAGCCGTCGAGCAGGGCATTGCGTGCAAGACCATGACTTACGAGGAAGAATATCAACACGCCTCGTCGATCATCAAGAACGCGCGCGACATGACGCAGCTCTTGATGGAAGAGGGCTTCATCGCTGAATCTGAATAGCAATCGCGTGCGACGCACTTTACCCCACTCCGCATCGCTACGGGGGTCTGCGAAAAGCGGGTCGCACATTACAAGGAGACAATCTATGTACGATCTAATTATCATCGGTGGCGGGCCAGCCGGACTGACTGCCACGATCTACGCACTCCGCAAACGACTGAATGTGCTGCTGATCTCCAAAGACCTCGGCGGCAAAACCAATTTCCGATTGCAGCTGCCGGAAGTGGAACACCATTTGGTGATCAACGGCGAAGAAGTCGTCAGCCGCTTTGTCAACGAAATTCGCTATCTCGATTTCTCGCGCATCATGGATAAAGTCGAGAAGATCGAAAAGATCGATCGCGGCTATCGCGTCAGCACACGCGGCGGCAAAGAGCACGAACGCCCGACGGGCGAATACGACACCCGATCGATCATCATCGCCAGCGGGACGCAGGGCCAGTTCCTGAATGTGCCGGGCGAGAAAGATTACTTGATGCGCGGTCTGTGCTTCAGCGCCATGAGCTATGCGCCGCTGTTCATCGAGCGCACCACCGTGGTGGTGGGCGATGACGATCTGGCGATGCGCGCCGCAATGGAACTGGCGCAGATCGCCAAGAGCGTGACCTTGATCGCGCCGACGCACGGCAAGCTGGACAGCCCGATCGGCAAGCGGCTGCAAACATGGCCGAACGTCTTGATCCTGGAAGGTTATCAAGCCAAACAAGTGAAGGGCGATACCTATGCGCGCAGTTTAGTCATCGGCAAGAACGGCGACACACGCGAACTGAAGGCTGATGCGATCTTCGTCGAACTGGGCTTGAAGCCGAATTCGGAAATGGTGAAGGGTCTGGTCGATCTGGAAGCCGATGGCCGGATCAAGATCGATGCACAGAATCGCACTTCCGCGCCGGGCATCTTTGCAGCGGGTGATGTGACCAACGCGTACGCCGAGCAAGTGTTGATCGCGATCGGCGAAGGCGCTAAAGCCGCCTTAGCGGTACATGAATATTTGATGGAGCAGCCCATCGAGCAGAAGGCGGTTGCCGAGTTGTGGCGGTAATTTCAGAAACCAGGTTTCTTGAAGAAGCCTGGTTTCTTTTCTTGAAGTCGTGCAGTCTACTCACCTCATCCCGCTTGGGCTCGATGGGGTGAGATTATATTTTGAGAAGGAATACAAAAGGAGTTCCCATGTCCAAGATTGATACTCTCGTGCAAGACTTCCTCGCCCAGAAAAAGATCGCCGTGGTCGGTGTTTCGGATAAGCGCGAGACGGGCTGCAATCTGGGCTACCGCAAGTTCAAGGCAGCCGGCTATACCGTCAGCGCAGTCAATCCGCATCTGACGACTTTTGATGGCGCTCCGTGCTATCCGGACTTGAAGTCGATTCCCGACAAACCGGAGGCCGTTTTCATTCTCGCCAATCCCAAAGTCACCGATCAAATCGTCCAGCAGTGTGTTGATCTCGGCATCAAGCACGTCTGGATGCACTGCATGATGGGCACGAAACCCGGTTTAGTGGCGGGCATGACCAGCGTCTCACCAGACGCGGTGCGCATGTGCCGCGAGAACGGGATCGCGGTGATCCCCGGCACCTGTCCGAACCAATTCCTGCATCCGGATTTCGGTCACACCATGATGCGGGTCATGTGGCGCACATTTGGTTTTATGCGCGTTAGCTAGAACGCGATCAATTCATGTGGGGATTTGTCCCACTATCTCTAATCGAAGGACAACTTCTATATGAAGAGAATTTTGGTTGCCTATGCCACCATGGCCGGCTCGACCGCCGATGTTGCCCTGGCTGTGGGTGAGGAGATCACCAAGAGCGGATTGCAAGTAGATGTCCTGCCGCTCAACGACGTCAAGGACCTTGAGGCATACGATGGTGTGGTAGTCGGAGGCCCGATGATCATGGGCTGGCATCGCGCCGCTTTAGGATTCCTCAAGAAACACCGGAGTGCCTTTCAGCGCATCCCACTGGCCGTGTTTGTCATGGCACTAAGTCTGACGCAGACCGGCGAAACGATCGTCGATGGCGTGCTCGTTACTGTGGATGAAAAACTGCCTAAGCCGCAACAAAAAGTGGGACACCTGAATTTTAGAGAACGATATGCCAGACTATCGAACTATATTCGGCCGATTATCAGGGCAACGCGCCCGGTCAAACCTGTGAGCATTGGGCTATTCGGTGGACGGCTGGAATATGGCCGTTTGAAATGGTGGGCCGTCTTATTCGTCATGCTGATCCGCCAGGCTCCGGCAGGCGACCGGCGAAATTGGACGGCGATCCGATCGTGGGCAGCTGGATTGCCAACAACGGTCCAACTTGAGGCGCCGAAAGAATCGACCCCCAAAACCATTAGTT
>JBGQGR010000460.1:0-3384 GCA_041497495.1 Anaerolineae bacterium
ATCTGCGACAGATTCAGTCCCTCGATCGGAATGACGCCGGCGCGTAACAAAATATCATGAGTGGGAAAACCCGCATCGAACGGCGCGACCGACAGGTAATCCACGCCCACTAACTTGATGCCATGCGCCACGATCCATTCCGCGCCCGATCGATCGATCGCGACGAAGTCGGTCTGAAACTTATTTTCGCCGCGCGCCCAGATCGCAGAGTTGCTGGTACGAAACAATACGCGGGTCGTGCCGAATGGGATGTGCAGCGTTTCCAGAATTTCCGCGCTGATCGCTTTGGCTTCATCCGGCACGCGGCGCACTTCGCACATGCCGATCAGCGTATCGAGGCTGAGTGTATCCGCACCGCTGCCGCCCGGCACGAAATGCACCGGCGCGTCGACATGCGTGCCGGTATGCACGCCAAAATCGAGTTGCGACAAAGTAACGCTATCGCCGTTTGCCATATCGTGAATGCGGCGCAGATGCACCACCGGATCGCCCGGCCACGTGGGCAAGTCATTCGAGATCGTGAGTGAGACGTCGTAAAACTTCATGGATAAGGCTCCAATTGATTATTGACGACTCACTAATTACTATTCACTAATTAGTGCCGAGTACTTAGTAAGTCGTAGAGTTCCTTTTGTCGTTCAATCGCCTTCAAGTATAGCGCATGTCGATCTGGCTGCGGCTCGAAGGTCTGACCTAAATCAGCCGGAACTTCATCGAATGATTTAAGTGCGCCGATCGCTCGCAAGGCGATCAGTGCCGCGCCGCGACTGGTTGCTTCTTTTTCGCCCGAAGCGATCACCGTTCGATTCAGCACGTCCGCAAAGATTTGCAGCCAAGCGGGTCGCCTCAATAATCCGCCGCCGCTGGCGATGATCTTCCCGGTGGTCTTGGAGCCTCCGGGAGCCTGGGCCGATTCAATGCGTTCATGAATAATCGCAAAGCGATAGGCGACCGCTTCTAGCATCGCCCGCGCAATCTCGATCGGTTGGGTGCTGATCGAGAGGCCGTTGATCGCCGCGCGCGCATCGCCTGCGTAGCCCGGACTGCGCTCACCTGCAATGAAGGGCAGGGCGGTGAGTCCATGCGCATCGGGTTCGAGCGCGTTGATCGCAGCATCAAACTTGTCACCGGTGTCGAGCCGCAGCGTTTGGCGCAGCCAGGCATACACATTGCCGCCTTCATTTGTTGCGCCACCGAGCAGTGACGTATTTCGATCGATCCGATAACACCACAAGCCGAACGGAATTTTTTCGGGCGTACCGCTGAGCGCCACGCGCATTGCGCCGCTTGTGCCGAGTGTTAAGGCAACTTGATTTGCAGTACTACAGCCACTGCCCAAATTTGCCGCCGCGCCGTCGCCGATTGCCGGAAACCACGGCACATCTTTCAGCATCGGCCAACGGGCTGCCCATTCGGATTTCAAGCCGCTCATCGATTCGCCAGCATCGACTAATCGAGAGAATTGATCGATCGAGACGGGTAGCGACTTGAACCATTCGCTGTCCCACTCCAGAGTGCGCCGATTGAGCATGCCGCTCCATGACGCGATCGAGGTGCTGACCACTGAGCGATCGAAGAACTGATCGAAGATGAATTCGCCGATGTCGATCCAGCGTTTTACTTCTTGAAGAAGTGCCGGCTGCGTGCGCGCCAACCACATGAAGCGCGCGGGGAGATAACTTGATCGGATCAAGCACCCGGTTCGATCAAGCACGGTGGCTTCATCATATTCTGCGCGCAGCCGTGCCGCGTCGTCGGTTGGACGGGTGTCCGCATAGGTGTAGATGGGCGTGATCGGGTTGCCGGATCGATCGAGGCCGAGAATGTTCGAAGCATAAGTGTCGATCGCCACCGCACCGATGTCACGCGCTCGATCGCCCGGCAGTGCGATGACTTGATCGATGATCGACTCCACGCGCTGTAACAATTTGTCAGCAGCGTCGATCGCGGTGCCGTCCGGTTCGGTGTGCAGCGTATGCGCTTCGCGCGCTTCAAAGCCATCGATCGATCGCGCACGCGCGTCGAAGATCATCGCCCGCGCGGATGACGATCCGGTGTCGAGGGTGAGGATGAATGGGGCTATTGCATCTGTGAGTGCGACGCCCGGCATGGTGTGTAGTGGGTTGAACTTGGCTGTGTGTTACAGACACATGCCTGTTACAACTTTTTTAACTGCTCGGAAAATTGCTCAGGCGTGAGTTCGAGCTCTCGAATAATTTCACGGATAAGCGGACGGGCCAGATCGCGTCCTTTATGATTGGGCACAGTCGTTGTTCTGCCGTCAGCATGCCGATAGAAAACATGGCTGCCCTTTGACAGACTGACTCAAAGCCTAATTGCTTCACAATCTTATCCATTGTCTTAAAATCGACAATTGGAATGCGTGTCAAAGAGCCACCTCAATTTGCTGGTGGCCGACGAAGCGAGGCAATTCATCAGATAAGTGCGCATCTTCCTCTATCCACAATTCCAATACTTCTCTGAGATTCTGATGAACTTCATCGAGTGCGGCGCCTTGTGTGTGCGCGCCGGTGATACCGGGCACAACACCCACATATAATTTTGTTTCTGGATCCCATTCGATATAAGCCGTAAATGTTTTCATCACGATTTTTCTCCTGTGTTGAAAAGGATACCACATTTCGATCTGGGCTGCGCCAAAAGATCATCTGGCAATCAACGACTTGAACGGCGCAAGGATATTCGACTGTTCCAACGTCGATCGCCACAGCGCGAAGCCGGCGAGGATCGCCAGCACGCTGACGCCGATCAAATAAGGCGCAGGGATCGGCGCAATCTCAAAGAGTAGCGGCAGCAAGAACGGCACAGCCAGTGCCACCACGCCGACGAGCAAGCCGATGATCGCTTCGCGTATATTTTGTTTAAACGTGATCGGCTCGAACAGAATCACACCGTTCACATCCCAGAAGATCAATGTGCCGTAAATCACGGCGACTAAAGTCATGACTGTTTTGGCTAAGGGGACATTGTAGCCGGAAGTAAGATACGTCGTGGCGTAAGCGATGGTCAAGGCGACCGCGCCGATCAAGCCGCTGATCAAAATGTAACCCAGTACTTGTCTTTGGAATTTCCAGATCGTGCGCGGCTGGATCCATTCGAGCGCGATCAGCATCGCCGGAATGCCGCTGGTGCTGATCGAGGCCCAACTGAGCTGCCGGACTTGGCCGGGGAACGGCAGGCCAACGAAGCCGACCATGATGAACATCAGAATCAAATACAGGTTGCGCGTCAAAAATATTTTGGCCGTTGCGTAAATTTTCTGGGTGGTCTTGTGGCCTTCGGTCAACGCTTGCGGCAAAGTTGATAGCGCGTTGTTCAGCAGCACGAGATCGGCCACATCTTTGGCGATCTGCGCGCCGTCAT
>JBGQGR010000461.1:0-3381 GCA_041497495.1 Anaerolineae bacterium
CCGGCACCGGACGCGTTGGAATCCAGCAGCACACCGTAATCCGTATCCGCGGTGCAGTGCGTTGCACCCGGCAGGATGCCCAGATAGTCTTAGATGATCTTGGCATACTTGCCGCCCAGAATACGAATATCAGCCGCGCCGGCCGGAATGTTGACGATCTTGATATTCGAGATCGTCACGTTGTCAGCATCGATCGTGAAAGCGTTGCCGGCGGCACCGCTCCAGAATGCGCCGTCGATGCGCGGCACGATATTGGTGCCATCGATCCAGGTGCCATTGCCGGTGATGAGGGGCAGCGGGTTTTGGAGCAGCACAGCCACGACACTGGAATCAAAATTGATCGTCGTGAAGGGATGGGCGTTGGCAAAGTCAATCGCACAGCGCAGAGTCAGGGACACCGGGCAAGGCGTCGTATCACTGCTATCGGTCACGATGATCGTGCTCGTGGGTGCTGCCTGCGCCGCGTGAGACGCATTCGCCAGCACGGGCGCGCTCACGCCGAATAGGATCACCGTTAACGCCATCGCCAGCCGGAACAATCCAATCATTTTGCCTCGTAAGAAATCTTTGCTCGGATGCATGTCAATCCCCCCGCTCAAGTATTGTTCGAATGTGCTTCAGATTTCAATCTCCTGGATTGACCTGCACTCGATGCGCAGCCAATAAAAAACCGCCAGGTCACAGAGGTCAGGCGGCTGAAAACACACACATATCCAGTTGAAGTTTGATGATTGTACCACGCCTTCAGATCTTTGTGCTGGCGTGCGAGGGTGATCGATTTCGCAATGGCTGTCCATCTGGCGGATCGCTGTCATTGCGAGGCGCACCTTTTCGCGCCGTGGCAATCACGTTGTCATTCCACCTTTGTTCGCTGTCGATGCTATAATCTTCTCCTATGAAGACGCTCAACGAAGCGAAGACGCGTTATCTGATGATCGATCCGGCCGTGACCAAAGCCGGCTGGAATCTTGGTAATCGCTCACAGTTTCGTTTCGAGATTCCGGTTGATGGCGAAGACGCCGATCTAACAGTGCTCAATGCCAACCACGAAGTTGTCATGGCGATCGCCGAAGGCGAGATCGTTTACGAATCCTCGCGCTAATCTCGATCGATCACATCGCTGTGACTACCTTCAACCCCATCTAATGCCATACTGATCGTCACTCAATTGATCGAATAGGATCAGTGATGACCCAAACTCCACTCTATGGCGGCCTCGAAGCGGGCGGCACGAAATTCGTGTATATCATCGCGGGCGGGCCGGATGACATCCGAGACGAGATCCGTTTCCCGACAACCACGCCCGACGAAACGATCGAGCGGGCGATCGATTTTTTAAGCGGCATATCACGACGGGTGCGGTACACTGCATGAGGCCTTCCTCCAATTTTGATGGTTGTCCAGTTAACTCCCATCTTACTCGGCAGAAGGTCTGTGTATATCTAGGCTACGACTTTGGAAAAGCCCTGAATAAATATATCGCTTGGCCTTTGAACAAACGTGATGCCAATCATCTCAAATCGAAGTCGCGCGCAGCCGATCGTTGTCGTGCGCGAGTGGGTGCAGCGCGTGCTGGATGCTTCACCCGAAGTCTTGAGCGGCGGCGTGGTGATCAGCGATCCCGCTCGGCGCGTCGAGCAGGTGTGGCCGCAAGCGGTCTGGGTGCCGGCTCAGGAACTGCTGTATCAAGCCCAACACGATCGAATCAAATCTGCCCTGTCGAACTTTGCCAATGCGACCGAATCAGCGGCGCTCGGCGAATGTCTCATTGAAGCTTGATCAAGACTTTCCCATCTGAGTCGGCTTTCGCCGCGGAAGTGATCGATCAGGTTCAGCGCACGACGGGCTTGCGCTGCGTCGAATTCGATCGCGCTGGTGCCGATCGGCGGCGAAAGAAAGTTTCTTGAGCAACTGCCTTTGACCGCGCTGCCCGATCCGCACGTTGAGTTGCTGCGCCGTTTGTATCTGTTCGGCATCACCACGCTCGGCGGCTTCGCTCAACTGCTGCGCCTCGCCGTGGCCGGATAGTTTAGCACCGATAAAGTCTTCTATCACGACTTGGCACGCGGGATCGATCCGCGTCCGCTGGCACCGCACTCGCTCTGAGCCCGTTTCATGCGGTGGCTTGTGACTTTGCCCGCTCCATTACCTTACGCACCGCAGTCGTCAGGCCCAACGCCGGATTGGCAAACGAATTGACCACAACTTCCAGGATGTCGGGGGCTATACGTTTGATGTTTCGTAGCCGGCGTTCGAGAAAAGTTTCGTCGGCTTGATCGGCCTTAGCCACTTCGGCCTCAACGTCTTTTACTTCTGCCTTCAAATCATCTTTGTCTTGTGGCGAGGTGTCCGGACGTGTATCTATTTTCTGATAGACTACTTCAAACAATTTGGCGATCTCGGAACCCGACAACCCGGTTGTGGAGTTGTCATCACGTCCAACGAATTTGCTGCCATCCCCCACGCTGACATTGCCACCCACATACGCCCCACCTCCCGTATTCACTTTACTGGTGGATTTCTCAGTTCCTTTGCTCATACGATCCTCCACTCCTATTATTGTTTGAACTCGATCTAGCTTAGATAACACGACTGGATCTGGTAGGACATCATGCCAGCTAACACGACCGATCTCGACTCGATTCGAGCCGCCGAAGATTTCGAGCGCATCTGCTCGCGCGATGATGTGATCGATGCCATCTTCGCCAAGGATAATATCAGTAAGAGTTAAACCTGCTTCTACCCTTCTGGCCACTGCGGACACGTCTTGCGATATGGCTCGTTGCCAAGATACTGCGCCCACTCTGCTTGTGTGAGATTGCGATGCGCTATCTGACAGGCACGCTCTCGCCATGAGACCGGATCGACATCCCACAGAATGATCGTGCCGTCGTAACTGCCCGAAGCCAGCGTCTTGCCATCTGGGCTGAAGACTACACTGTTCACTGGTCTTATATGACCAGTGAACGGCGCGCCTAACTGAACCGGCACCTTTGGATTCGACACATCCCATAAGATGATTGTCTTGTCGTAACTGCCCGAGGCCAGCGTCTTGCCATCCGGGCTGAAGACCACGCTGGTCACCGCGTTGCTGTGACCACTGAGCGGCACGCCTAATTGAACCGGCGACTTCAGATTCGATACATCCCATAAGATGATTGTCGTGTCGTAACTGCCCGAGGCTAGCGTCTTCCCATCCGGACTGAAGGCCACGCTAAACACCCACTTGGTGTGACCGCTGAGCGGCGCGCCTAACTTAACTGGCGTTTTCGGGTTCGACATGTCCCACAATATGATCGTCGTGTCCCAACTGCCCGAGGCCAGTGTCTTGCCATCCGGACTGAAGGCTATGCTGACCACTTGATCGGTATGATCGCTGAG
>JBGQGR010000462.1:0-3380 GCA_041497495.1 Anaerolineae bacterium
AACCGCAGGCGTTTACGGTCGTCTTTGTGGAGATGGCGACTGTGGCGATCATTTCGATCATCATTCTGCTGACCTCCTATCGATTCTATGAGCGGCAAGTGTTAAATCTGGCGAATCGAATTACGGCCAGCCGGCGCAATCTCAGCATTTTCATGCTGCTGCTCGTCGGCATACCAATTATTCTTTTATGGATCAGGTAGTCTTCAAAAGGATGAAACACCTATGAAACTTCTATTGTGTTCCGATGGATCACCCGCCGCCGCCCAAGCGGCGCGCTTTGGCATGGAGATCGCGCGCGGATCGAACGAACTGGTCGAGCTGATCAGCGTCGTCGAGCATCCGCGCGACGCCGATAAACTCCGATCGAATTTGGAAGCACTGGGGCACGAGATCGAAGCGATCGGCGCGCAGTGCAGCATCAAACTTCGGCACGGCCATGCCGCCGAACAGATATTGGATGAAGCGGCTGAATGGAATGCCGATCTGATTGTGCTGGGCCGCGCCGGACAACGAGGCCTCACCCGTTTCTTAATGGGCGCTACGGCTCATCGCATCATTCAGTATGCCCGCTGCTCGGTGCTGCTGCACAAAGGCGATCAATTAACGTTGAAGAAAATTTTAGCGTGCACCGCGGGCAGCGATCCCGGCCTGCGCGATGTGGACATGGCCGGGCAAGTGGCTGAACAGACGCAGGCTGAAGTGACGGTCTTGCATGTCATGTCGCAAGTAGCTTTATCGGATAAAGCCTATCTGCCCGATCTGGCCGCTTCAGCTGAAGAGTTGATCGAGCGCCAAACGCGCGAAGGCCAACACTTGAAAGCGGCGATCGAAAAATTAATCGCTCGATCGGTTAACGGCCGGCCCAAAGTCCGGCATGGTTTTGTGGTCGATGAAATTTTGGCGGAAGTGCGCGAGGGTCATTACGATCTGCTGGTCGTCGGGGCACACAGCGCGCACGGCTTGACACACTGGCTGCTGGATGACGTCACTGCCGATCTGTTGGAAGAAACGAATCTGCCGGTGTTGGTTGTACACAGCGCATGATTAACCACGGATGGCACAGAGTTCTCTTTTGTTTTTAATCAGTGAAACACCTGCACTGCACCGAACGCAGTGCGGTGCAAGTGTCCGTGTAATCCGTGGTTAATTTGTCTCATCACAACATGGGATGCGCCACGCGGCCATGCGTCACCCAGCGCAGCGCCAACAAAAACACAAACGCCATGACGATCAGAATCGCCGCGATCGCCAGCGCCGAACCGAGATCGGTTTCCAGCGCTTGATAGATCGCCAGCGGCATAGTCTGGGTGCGGCCCGGAAAATTCCCCGCAAACAAAATTGTCGCGCCGAATTCTCCCAGCGCGCGGGCCCATGTCAAAATTATTCCGGCTAACAAAGAGGGTGCGGCCAGCGGCAGGGTCACACGTTTGAAGACTTGCCAATCGGTCGCGCCGAGGTCGCTGGCAACTTCTTCGATCTCCCGTGTCACGTTGGCAAAACCCGTCTGAGCCGATCGAATGAAGAACGGCGCGGCGACGAACGTCTGGGCCATCACCACCGCGATCGACGTGAAGGGCAAGCTCAACCCGATCGAGTCCAGCGCCGATCCGAAGAGTCCGCGTCGACCGAAGGTCATGAGCAGCGCCAGACCCGCGACGGCGGGCGGCAGAACGATCGGCAGATCGAGCAGTGTTTCGATCACGCGCCGCGCCCGGATACGCCGCCTCGCCAAGATATAAGCCAGCGGCGTGCCAAAGATGATGGCGATTAACGTGCTGAAGAAGCTGGTGATCAAACTCAATTGCAGGGCCTGGCTGACCGTCGGCTGAGCAAACTGATCGAGCAGGCCAGCTTCGATTGCTCTTAGTAAAATGACGACCAGGGGCACGGCCAGAAACAGGATCAACAGTGAAGCAAAAGCAACCACCAATATTCGACCAAATTTGATTTCAATGTTTTGAAGTTTTGTTTTTAGGAAATGGATCATGGCTCGTGACAGAAGTATACTCGATTTAGAAACGTGCGATGCACTGGCGAAGGGCATTATAATTTCCGTTTGACGGTCCGGATCACAGCACAACTGTGCTCCAAACGAGTTAGGTCAAGCCGCAGTTAAACTGCGGCCTGAACTTTTTATCCGCTTAATCCAGATGTTGGACAAGCGGCTTTTATTTTTTGATCATCGTCATCTTCTCAATTCACTATTTAGCGACCCCTTTGATGAATTCCTCACAATTCAATGACATCCAACACTAGGCGCAAAAGGCGATCTGAGCGAAGGTTATAGATGGGCCGGCATATGTCGCAATGAGACAGTGCCATGAAGTCGAGTACGCAATTCAAAAAAATCCTGGTGCCGCTGGATGGCTCGGCGCTGAGTGAATGGGCGATCGAACCGGCGCTGTTGATCGGACGGCGATCGCACAGCGAGATCGTTCTGGTGCGCGCGCCGAGTATCGATTTGAATCTGGTCGTTGCGCCGAATCACTCTTCCGATCGCGCTCACGCCGAACTCCACACTTACCTCAACTCCCTTCCACTGACTTACGCTTCACCTGATATCCAACTGCATGCTCAGATCATCGAAGGCGATCCCGCCAGTGCGATCGTCGATCTGGCGCTGCTCGAACACTTCGATCTGAGCGTGATGTCGACGCATGGCTACTCCGGCATCACGCGCTGGATGTTGGGCAGCGTCACTGAAAAAGTTTTGCGATCAGCGCCGTGCTCAATGCTGATCATTCGATCCCTGTCACCGGAATTGAATTGACAACCCCTTATTCAGTGGAGGAACGTATATGCTTAAAGATGCACCGACTTTAACAACCGAAGAGCTGTTAGCGAAAGCGAAGAAGCCCTCGGCGGATGCCATGCGCTTGCATCCGTTTTATCACGGCAAGATGCAGACTGCGCTGCGCTGCCGTGTGCGTGACTTCAACGACTTTGCGATCTGGTATACGCCCGGTGTGGCCGCGCCCTGCAAAGCGATTCAGGCCGATCCGGAACTCGTGTACGAGATGACGAACAAGTGGAACACCGTGGCCGTCGTGTCGGACGGCACGCGGGTGCTCGGGCTGGGCGACATCGGCCCCAAAGCCGGCCTGCCCGTGATGGAAGGCAAAGCGCTGTTGTACAAATATCTGGGTGGTGTGGATGCGTGGCCGATTATGCTGGACACCAAAGACCCGGATAAGATCATCGACACGGTATTGATGCTGCAGCCCGGCTTCGGCGGCGTCAATCTGGAAGACCTGTCGCAGCCCAAGTGCTTCCGCATTCTCGACACGCTGCGCGAGCAAGCCGAGATTCCGATCTGGCACGATGATCAGCAGGGCACGGCGACGGTCATATTAGCCGGATTGTTGAACGCGATCAAAGTC
>JBGQGR010000463.1:0-3376 GCA_041497495.1 Anaerolineae bacterium
CCGACGCTAAAGCATCGGGCGTAGAACTTCGCAATGATATTTACCAAAAACAAAAAACTCGCTTCCAAATTGGAAGCGAGTTTTCGTTTTCTCTCAATTACGCGTATGCGATGACGAATTCACCTGTGCGGCCCAGTTTCACTTGATCGGGTCCGAGTCCTTCCGGCAGCAACTTGGCTGCTTGTACTGCTCGATTGAACGCTTCGTTATCTTCAAGCCCCAACGATTTCAGTACAGGGTTGTGAATAAACTTCAAATGCCGCTCGGCAGTGTGCAGGCCTGTCTTGGCGACCGCGTGAATGAAGTTGCGCGCATTCGGGATCAAGCGCAGCGACGGCATCTTGAAGCCGCTGAAGACTTGCTGCATCACATCGAGTGCCTTCTCCGGCATGTACTTGAGATGCGTCAAGACAATCTGTAAGAAGATGCCGTGATGCGCGATCTCGTCCACGCCGACGACGCGGAACCCTTCCGACGCGCCGACCTCGTAGCCGCGCGCCAGTTCTTCCTTCGTCGGATTCGCGGGCAGGCCGTATTCCGATCGGATGCGGGCGCGCGTCTCTTGATAGTTAAAGAAGGTCGCGCGCTCTTGCACCATCGCATAGACTGTTACACCCAGCGGCTGATCGGTCCCGGCGTGATTCTTCAACGACCAGCGATGATCGTTGACCTTGTTGCAGTAGGCCTCGAGCTCTTCTTCCGTGCGCACGCCGGAATGCAGCAGCACTTTTTCCCAGGCCACGCCATGCTTCAACTCTTCCGAGCCCCACTGCAATTGCAGATTGCGGCGCGTGCGATTACCGCGAAACATTTCCAGCCCTTCGAGCACATAATCGCCGACATATTCTTCGATGCCGAGAAAGCCTTCGATCAAGTTGACCGTTTCTGGTGTAAGCCGATCGCCGTACTGCTTCATCTCGTCGACGGGCAGATCGTGCCACGGCGACCAGCGGCGCGTCTTCATCGCCTTGCCGAAATATTCGATGAAGTGCTGCAAGCATTCTTTATCGACGGCGCGCTGTCGAGCGGCTTGCGTCCACGGCCCGCGAATGATCGAGGCTAATTGAAATTTCCCGCCGGCGGCGGGTTCAGGTGTTGTCATGTTGTATTCCGATCTACATCAATGATATTGCGGAGAACGATAGAGGAAGCAACCTCAGGGATCGATGGCTGTCGATCGGTGGAACGATGAAGAGGCGTCAGGCTGGATATCGCTTCGCAGCCAGGATTATATCACATTTGATTTGAGGTTTGCTCCGCGGTTTGCACTGCCGCTGGTCTTGCGTTACATATATGGTTTGACTATTCACGCTTGAAGAGTATGATCGCTGCCAGTCGACAAACGATAGCACGCACAGAGCCTTTGAGTCAAACCACTACGCGCCTCATGCTTAAATATTTGATCTTCGATCTCGACGAGACCTTGTATCCGCGCGATGCCGGATTGATGCAGGCGATCGGCGTGCGGATCAATCGCTATCTGATCGAGCGGCTGCATCTCTCTGAACCGGATGCGCTGGCGCTGCGGCAGCGTTACTTTCTGCAATATGGCACCGCGTTGCGCGGTCTGCTGGTTGAACGGCCAGAGGCGAACGCCGAAGACTATCTGGCATTTGTGCATGCTGTTCCACTGACGAAATATATTCAACTCAATCCGCAGCTCGATGAGATGCTGCGCTCGATCGATCTGGCCAAAGTGATCTTCACGAATGCGACGATCGAACACGCGCAAAAAGTTTTAGAGATTCTCGGTATCGCCGATCGGTTTTCCCGCCTCATCGACATCCGCGCGGTGGATTTCATCAGCAAGCCCGATCGGCGCGCGTACGAAAAGATGCTGGCGCTGATCGGCGCACAGCCGGGCGAATGTATCCTCGTCGAAGACTCAGCGCGCAACCTTGTTCCTGCCAAAGCGATAGGTTTAAAAACGATTCTGGTCGATAGCGTCGAGTGCGACGAAGTGGATTACTGCGTGAAAGATATTCTGGAAATGAAAGATGCAGTGGAGATATTAATGCAAGTTGCAAGTAACCAGCTGCAGGATCAAAAGCGATAGGCGAAAAGCATGATTGATAAGGTAACTACTCTTGCAGAAGCAGCCTTGCTCGTAAATAGCAGCGACACGCTGGCTCTCGGTGGCATGAATCTGTACCGACGGCCGGTTGCCTTCGTGCGCGAACTGCTCAAGCGCGAGGTGCGCGATCTCACGCTATTGTGCTACACCGCTTCATATGAAAGCGATCTGCTGATCGGTGCGGGGCGGGTGAAAGCAATCCGCACGTGCTACTGTGGCCTGGAAGCGTTTGGTCTTGCGCCGATGTTTACATCGAAGGCGATGCGCGGCGAATTAAAAGTAATCGAAGAATCGGAAGGCAGTCTCGCGTTCGGCTTGCGCGCGACATTAGCAGGAGTAGGTTTCATGCCCGGCCCGGGCTGGATCGGCACCGATATGTTCAAAGTGCGGCCTGATGTGAAAGTGATCGATGATCCATACACGGGTAAGCCGGTCGCTGCGTTCCCGGCGATCAAATGCGATGTGGCCGTCATTCACGCGCCAATCGCCGATCGGTTTGGCAACACTCGGTTGGGCGGCAACCTCGCCGTCGATTCAGATTTGTCGATGATCGCCGATCGGGTCATCATCACCGCCGAAGAGCTCGTCGATCAACTCGACGCGCCGATGGACATTACCGGCCTCAGCGTCACCGCCGTTGTCCATGTACCTCGCGGCGCGTGGCCGACATCGTGCTATCCGAATTATTCTTTAGACGGTGAAGAGATTTTGCGCTACAGCGAGGCGTGTGCGGCGGAGAAATTTGACGCTTATTTAGCGGAGTTGTTGAGCCGCTGATCGATCCACAGAAAGAAACATCGTTGATGCTTCAATCCATGCTGCGATTGACGACTTTAGCTGACAATAGTGATTTCATGGGTATTCCGACTTATATCTAGGTACTGGTGGTGATTGTGCAGGGGATTTATTTTTACCGGCACCGGCGCCTGAAGTAAATCACTTCAGCGTCGGATAGACATACACTTCGACCCACCATGCGATGAAGTTGGGATCGATCGTTGCATAAGCCACAGCATGCGGCGTACCCTCCGGTGCGATCGATGGATCGAAATCGATGATCGGTTCGAATGTGCCATTCGATCGGAATCGATCGGCCTGCACCGGCCCCGCGCTGCTGTGGCTGACCAAGATCATCTTCCAGCCCGACACCTTTTTTAAATCGTAGCCGGCGTCAAATAAGATCGAACTCGCGTATTGTTCCAGCACTTTGCGGGCGAACGATCGCGCCACTGGTACATTCAATTTGCGCCAGCCACTGTTGTACGCCATCAAAGCAATATGCAAGCGTCCGTGTGACTGACG
>JBGQGR010000464.1:0-3370 GCA_041497495.1 Anaerolineae bacterium
ACAGCGGTATGGGGTTATGCTCATCGCATGCATCCCGCCTCGATCATCGGCTTGTGGATGGTGTCGTTGGCCATCGTCGCGATCGGTTATGAATACTGGAAGGGCATGCGCGCCCGCATGACGGCTCAGCACGAAAATCCGATCGCGGCACTCGCCAACTTGATGAGCCGCAACCGTCGGCGCTACGGCGGTTATCTGATCCATCTTGGCGTCATCATGATTGCGCTGGCGTTCGTCGGCGACTCGTATTTCAAACAAGAGACGCAGGGCACGTTATCCGTCGGGCAGCGCCTCACTGTCGGGGACTACTCTTTGCAGTTTAACGGGCTGCGATCATATAAAGGCACGGATGATCGCGACATACTCGAAGCGTCCACCACGCTCTATCAGGGCAACCAGCTGATCGGCGATCTCCAACCCCGTCGCGATTTCTTCGTCACCCAGCAGCAGCCGTCGACGATCGCCGCCGTGTATTCGACGCTCGATCAAGATGTGTATGTAATCTTGATCGGCTGGGAAGAGATCGGGCTGAACAATTCGACCTTTAAGATTTACATCAATCCACTCATCAACTGGGCGTGGATCGGCGGCGTGGTCATGATCCTGGGCACCTTGATCGCCGTCTGGCCGAGCGGCAAGCACGAGGCCAGTTACGTGATCAAAGTGGGTGCGTTGCAGCCGAAACCTGCGGCCGGAGGTTGAGCATGAAGCACAAAATTTTTCTAGCGTTGCTCATCGTCATCACCAGTTTCTATGCCGTGGCGGTGGTCTATGCCCAACAGGGCAGCCCCACCTTTCCAACGGATGATGATGTGAATGCCGTCGCGAAGAAACTCTATTGTCCGGTTTGTCCCAACACACCGCTCGATGTGTGCGAGACGAAAGCCTGCAAAGATTGGCGGCAGCAGATCCGTGACGAACTGACGGCCGGTTGGAGCGAACAGCAGATCATTGATTATTTCGTGTCGCAATATGGCGAGCGCGTGCTGGCCGAGCCGCAGCGCAGCGGTTTCACTTCGCTGGTCTGGGTGCTGCCCGTTATCTCGATCGTGTTGGGGCTGATCGTCGTCAGGCAAGTGTTAAAGAGCTGGCGAGCCAGCGCGCGGCGGCCCGCGAGTGCCGGATCAGCTGCGCCGCCAATCGCACCTAACGTGCTGGCGAAGATTGAGCGGGAACTGCAGCAAATCAAATGAGCTGGATAGGAGATTGAAAGATGAGCGCTGGATCGATCCTCATTGGTCTCTTGTTAATTGCGGCCACGATCCCGATCGTGATCAGACCGCTGTTGAATCAAACACGCCGGCAGCCCATCCCCGTCGGTGCACCGAAGGTTTTGGCAGCCGAGCAGCATCAAGCGGCTTTGCTGGCCCTGCGCGATCTGGAATTTGATCATCGCACCGGCAAGGTCATGGATGACGACTATGCCAGCCTGCGCGCCAATTTGCTGGCGCAAGCGGCGGCAACGCTCGATACCAAGACCAAGTTGTCCGACGATCTGGATTCCTTGATCGAAGACGCCGTGCGTCAGCGCCGGACGGATCAAGCGAAGTCTGCTTCCGTGAACTTCTGCCCGAAGTGCGGGCGCAAAGTTCAGTCCGACGATCGGTTCTGCGCCACTTGCGGCGCGACTCTCACTTTTGCAGTCAGGATGAATTGATGATGAATAAATTGAAATTGATTTTGATGGCCGTCATGATCTTAGTGCAGCCCGTTGCCTCAGTCGCGGCGCAGAGCAGCGTTCCACCGGCGTCAACGCCCGGCGCGCCGACGATTTCGATCAGCGGCAAAATTGTCAATCAAACGCCCGGCGGATCAGTGCCTAAGAGTCTCGAACTGATACTGCATGCCCGGGATCAACAAGACTATTCGGAAAAGTTGATGGTCAATGGACAATCGAAGCCCGATGGCACGTTTCAATTCGAGGCGGTGCCGTTGGACACCAATCTGGTCTACGGCGTGATGGTAACGTACAACGGCGTCAACTATTTCTCGACACCGGTTCCGGCTGAAGGCCATGCGCTGGACAATATCGAAGTGGCGATCTACGAATCGACGGCCGACGCTTCGAAAGTTCAGATCGATCGAGCGCATGTCTTATTCTTGGCCGCACATGCCGGTCTGCAAGTCGTCGAAGTGTACAGCCTCTCGAATCCCGGTGACCGCACGATCCAGAATGCGGTGAAGTTGGCCGATGGAAAATTCGCGACGCTGGAATTCCCGCTGCCGGCTGAGGCGGCCAACGTGACTTTTAATCCTGAAGACGCCGATCGGTTTGTGCGCACACCCACCGGTTTTGCCGACACTGCTCCGCTGGGCCCCGGTTCGAAATCGGGCCAGGTCATAGTGAATTACATTTTGCCTTATCAATCGGGCCTGACGTATACGTATGCCGCGCCATTGCCCACCGGCGGTCTCAACTTTCTCGTCGATCAAAGTTCCGGCTTGAGCGTGACGGGCGAGGGGCTGACGGATGGCGGCTTGCAGCCGATGGGCGACGGCAGCCAATTTTCTATTCTGACGCACGACGCATTACAGCCCGGCGAGAAGGCGACGGTCACTTTAGCGGGCGAACTCAAAGTGAATGAGGCCGCTCAACCTGCAATGCCCGCCGCCAATCCCACGTCGCCCAACGCACCCAATCCCGCAGTCGCGATCGGTGGGATTATCATCGGGCTGGTGCTGGCCGCGTTTGGCATCTGGTACTTCCGCCGGCCCGATCCAGTCTTGGCATCGATCGAACCATCAGACGACAGCAGCTTCAAAGGCATCCTCAGCCAAATTGCGATGCTCGATGAAAGTCATGAACAAGGCGAAATGGATGCAGACACCTATCAAGCGCGCCGTGCAGAGTTGATGCAGACGGCGCGGACGTTGATGCAGATGGACGAAACGCCGTAAACGCGGCACCGATTGTTCTCGTCCTGATGTGTACTTGCTATTACACGCCGCAGCTAGTGCCGTTTGATTTGATGCGCGATAAAATATGTGCTATCATGATCTCGACATGAAGATTCGAGACGTGATCAAATTGATCGAAGGCGACGGCTGGTATTTAGTTGCCACGAAAGGTAGCCATCGTCAATACAAACATCCCAGCAAGGCGGGTCGCGTGACAATCGCCGGTCACCCGAGTGATGATCTAGCCCCCGGCACATTGAACAGTGTTTTCAAGCAAGCCCGACTCCCGAAGTCGGCTAAGAAATAAGGAGAAATAGAATGCATCGATTTCTGATCATTATTGAAAAAGCGGACAAAAATTATTCGGCATATTCGCCCGACTTGCCGGGCTGTGTTGCTACCGGCAAAACACACGATCAAGCCACTCGCAACATGCACGCGGCGATCGAACTGCATTTGAAGGGCTTGCGAG
>JBGQGR010000465.1:0-3368 GCA_041497495.1 Anaerolineae bacterium
CCGCAAACATCATCTGGCGCAGATTACGATCCCGGCCGGTTGGTCGGATGGCGCGGGCTATCGAGCCATGCGCGCGCTAATGAGCGATCACCCCGAATTGACCGGTGTCATCTGCTGGTCAGATGTGGTGGCGGTCGGCGCGATCAGCGCGCTGCATGATAGCGGGCGTGAGATTCCGCGCGATATGTCGTTGATCTCGTTCGATCGATCGGAACATCTGCCGATGGCTTCTTCTGAACTCACGATTGTTGATACGCGCCCCGAAGCGATCGGCACTCAAGCGGCGCGGATGCTGCTCAATATTTTAAACGAAGAAAGCCCGCAGCCCGATCAAGTTTTGGTGCCGTCGCGTTTAGTTCAAGGTCGCAGCACCGCACGACCCGCGCGGTTGCCGCGAAGATCGATCGGGTCCACGAAGCACTTGAAAGTACATGGACGAAAGGAGGTGGCGGCCAGCAATCGATAAACAGTCAGATTCATTCGCGCAGTAGATTCAATCGACACTTGTTCGGCCGAAATCCGATCGAACAAGCAAATCCAATGATGATTTCAAATACTCCTGGAGGAGCAAGAAAAATGAAAACCCGTTTCTCGATCGTTAGTTTGTTAGCAGTCCTGGGCATGCTGTTGGCCGCTTGCCAACCGGCGGCCACGCCTGCGCCGACCACAGCCCCAGTGGTTCCGACTGCGGTGCCTGCTGCGCCGACGGCGGTGCCGCCAGCGCCGACGGCTGCGCCTGCGCCCGTTAAATTAGTCTTGTGGACTAAAGAAGGCACCAGTCAGTTAGATGAAGTGAAGGCTGTCGTCGCCGACTTCGTGAAAGCTAATCCTGGCATCAGCGTCGATGTGGTGAACTATGACGTTGAGAAGTTGCGCGAGAATTTCCAAACCTCGGCGCTAGCCGGCACCGGCCCTGATCTGTTGTGGACGGTGAATGACCACGCAGGTGTGTTCGCGCTGGCCGATCTGATTCAACCTGTTGATGGGTTGGGCGTTGATAGCGCGCAGTTCGTGCAGGCTGCCTATGATGCGACCTTGGTCGATGGCCAGCACTATGGTATTCCGCTATCGTATGGCAACAACCTGATGCTGTTAGTGAACAAGAAGCTTATCCCGACCGTGCCTGCGGATACCGACGCGATGGTAGCGGCGGCCAAGGACTTCATGGCGAAGAATCCCGGCAAGGTTGGTTTAGCTTGGAACTTCACCGAGCCGTTCTGGCTAGTGCCGTGGTTGGGCGGTTTCGGTGGTTCGATTTTCTCGGATGCAGGCAAGACTCCAACCATCAATACGCCTGAAATGATCAAGGCTTTGGCGTTGACTGCAAAGTTCAAGAACACTGATAAGATCACGCCGAACGAGTGCGATTACGCCTGTGCCGATTCCATGTTCAAAAGCGGCGACGCCGCGATGATTATCAATGGTGACTGGTCGTTGGGCGACTATACCAATGTGACCGCCACCAAGACAATCGATCTGGCGATCGCTCCGTTCCCGAAGATCACCGGCGCCGATGTTCCCAGGCCATTCACTTCGGGCACGTATATCATGTTCCCGAAGGATTTGGCTGGCGACAAGCTGGCTGCGGCTTTGAAGTTGACCCAATACTTCATCTCGAAGGACGTGCAGTTGAAGTGGGTCAAGGATCAAAAGCGCTTGCCGTCACTGCAAGCGCTGTATACTGATCCAGCGATCACTGGCGATCCAATCTTATCGCAGGCTGCGGCTGCGTTGGTAGCGGCTGGTGTAGGCATGCCGCCGTTCGCCACCGTGCGCTGCTTCTGGGATTCAACCAAACCGAACATGCAGTCCGTCTACGCTGGCAAGATGACGCCAGAAGATGCTGCTGCTGCTTCACAGAAAGCGGCCGAGTCCTGCATCGCGCAGTTCAAGTAAATCAATTCGCGTGGTAAAACTAGAGGGGATAGGCTGCCTATCCCCTCTAACCTAATATGGTGTATCATCAACTGTGTTGATTTGATATGTAATGGTAAGAAGTTTTCTCGGTGAAGTTCCTCGTTTTTGTGTGAAGCGCTAATCATGAATTGAGGAGGCAGCATGGGCGGCTTAACCGGTGAAATTGTTACCAATAGTTTAAGCGATGTACTCCCCGCAGTTCTGTTGATTTTAGGCTTGTCCGTTGCGCTGACATTAGTAGTCTATGTGATCATGTCGCGCGTCTTCCACTCTAAAAATGCTTTGGCGTACGGGCTGTTTGCGCCGGCTGCAGTTGGCCTGCTCGTGTTTGTGTTGTATCCCTTCGTGTTCAATATCCTCATCGCTTTTTCCAATTGGCGGCTGCAGAATCTAAAAAACCCAAGTTTCGGTTTGGAATACGGCTGGGCGAATCTGCAGCGCATTTTCTATGATCCTCAACTGCAGGCCGCTGGCCCATTGCTGAATACGCCTGAATCGACTTTCCCGGTATTGTTTGGCAGCACCAAGATCTGGACAGTGGTTAATGTTGTTTTTCATGTTTTGGGTGGTATGGGTCTCGCTTTGCTGCTGAACCGGCCCTTAAAGCTGCGCGGACTCTATCGGACATTGTTGATCATTCCGTGGGCGATTCCGCAAGTGATCGCGGCTCTAGCCTGGCGCGGTGAATTCAACGGTACCTACGGCTTCATCAATATCATGCTGACGCGCTTGGGTCTGGTCGCTCCACCATGGCTGCAAGATCCGGCCTGGGCTTTTCTGGCGGTTATCATCGTCAATGTTTGGCTGGGTATTCCATTTATGATGGTGGTTATTCTCGGCGGCCTGCAAAGTATTGCCGGCGAGTATTACGAGGCTGCCGAGATCGATGGTGCGTCGCGTTCGCAGCAATTCCGGGCGATCACGCTGCCGCTTCTGCGGCCGGTCTTGGGTCCGGCCATTACGCTGGGCGTCATCTGGACGTTCAATAACTTTAACATCATCTATCTCGTGACCAATGGCGGCGAGCCGGCTGAGCAAACCAACATTTTAGTTACCGCGTTATACAATGCCGCCTTCGGTTTTTCGCGCTATGGTTTCGCGGCGATGTTCTCGTTGGTCATCTTTGCGATTCTGTTTGCGTTCGCCTATGGCTGGATTCGATATAGTGGCGCCTTGAAGGGAGTATACGAATCATGACCACCGATAGCCGATCCATCGAAATCACTCAAGCTCAACTGACCGTGTCTGATCGCGTCCGATTGTTTTTCGTCCGCCCGCGCGGCGATAGCCCTTTCCGCTCGCTGTGGATCAATGCGCTGCTCATTGTGGCCTGTGTCATTGCGATCTATCCGGCGCTGCGTGTATTTACGATCAGCCTGCGCCCGAACGATCAGCTCTTCTCGCTCTCGCTCGACATCATTCCTAAAGATGCGACCTTGGCCAATTACAGC
>JBGQGR010000466.1:0-3356 GCA_041497495.1 Anaerolineae bacterium
AGCCATTGGACAAACATCAAAAGCCCGAAGGCGATCCCATCGTTGCTGCTGATGGCACCGCGCAGGCCGGGCCGGGCATGCTGGTGTTCATCATCGCCTCGCGCGAAGCCGCCCTCGCCCTGCCCGTCAAGTTCGTCCCGGTCGATCATGCGATTGTGGGCATTGTCGATCAGGTGGATGTAGTGAATCGCAAGGAATAACTAGCGCTGCACAACATAATAACCAATCATCGAGACAGATCAACAATGGATTTCGACACATCGGTGAAGTTGCACATCTATCAAACGTTAGCGGAGGCGACTAAGGCGCCGACGTCGGCAGAAGTCGCGCGGGCGCTGAATGTCTCGATCGAAGAAGTGGAAGCCGCCTTTGACCGACTGCACCAAAAGCGCTTGCTCGTGCCGGAACCCGGCGATCGATCTCGCATTCGAATGGCGCCGCCGTTCTCCGGCATTGAGACTCCGTTTCGCGTGAAGATCGGCAGCCAGACTTATTACGCCAACTGCGTGTGGGATTCGCTCGGTATTCCCGCGGCTTTGCATCAAGATGCCATCATCGAAGCGTCGGATGCTCATACCGGCGAAGCGATTTCGTTAGAAATCCGTAATGGCGCGCCGCTGGCGCAGCCCTGCATCATTCACTTTGCAGTCCCAGCCGCTCGATGGTGGGACGACATTGTCTACACTTGAGCGACGATGTTACTCTTCCGGTCGGAGGAGACAGTCGATCGATGGTGCGCGGCGCATAACATTCCGCGCCGTCCGCTTATCACGCTCGATCAGTTGTGGCAGCTGGCCGTGACGTGGTACGCGAATCGGTTGACGGTTGAATCGCGGCGGCCAGCACCCGATGAGATGCTCTCGATCTTTGCGCAGATTGGCCTCGACGATCCGTTCTGGAATCTGAAAGCGGATCAGTGGAAGTCGGCGCGCTAGAGAACAAAACGTCATGACAAGGGTACGATGGGTACTAATAACGATTGCTTCAGCAATCCTCATAACTTTTTCTGTATACCGAGCGTTTCTTTCGACCTCTTATGCCGATGCAGCGGGATGGGTTCAAGTAATCGTAGCTGCACTGGGTATTCCTATTCTCTATCATGAGTTGGCTGAAATTCGTCGGGCGATTGACCAAAAGCCTGTCATCCAAGTTGGTCTCGGAAGCGTCAACGACCTACCATTATCCAAACTGAGAGCTGCGAAAATACTGATGACCTCAAAACAGGTCAGTCACGGCTATCCCCACTTCTGGCTTGCTATTCGGAATCAAGGAAAAGTTGCCGCCAAGTCGATAAAGATACATCTTGAATATAATCCGCCCAAACGGAAATCACTACTATTGCCAGTGGTTGATGTTGGTAATTGGCTTAACGACAATCGCTATACTTTCAAGAAAGTAAATAACGCAGATTTCGTGTTCATTGGAGGTCAAGATTGGGTCTTACATGCTAACGATACAGATATGTTCGACTTCCACATGACAACAGCCATCGTGAAGCAAACCGAACCTAAGGAGATACGCGAGTTTCCAGAACTGGGCGACTATGAGTTCTTTTGTACTGTCTGGGCAGATGGACTAGAAAGGCCTGTAAGCCAAGTTTTGACTGTGAGCATTGTGGAGTCTATCAAGAAACAAGGTGACGCCGCCTAACTATCGCTAGCACCCAACACGCTGCAGGGCTCGGCGTGTATGAGGTGGCACGTTGGCTATAGAGTTTGCTAATTACTCATCACTAATTACTCATCATGTATATCGGCAAAGTCTACGGCACAGTTGTTGCCACCATCAAACATCCAACCTTCGATCGGCACAAGCTGCTGCTCGTCGAATGCCTGACACCTGAAGGTGATGCCACAGCTAAGTATGACCTGTGCGTCGATACGGTGCAGGCTGGCGTCGGCGATCGCGTGTTAGTGCTGGATGAGGGCAACTCCGCGCGTCAAGTGTTGAATCAAGTGCCGAATGGTGCGGTGCGCGCCGTCATCGTCGGCGTGATCGATCGAGTTGACTTGGAATAATATACCACCGCCAAGACGCTAAGAACGCGAAGAGCAGAAATATTTCTTGGCGTCCTTGGCGTCTTAGCGGTTAATCGGTTTCCTACATCAATGCCACCATCATCCAACTTCCAATCTCCAACCCTACGACTTCGCTCAGGGCAGGCTTCTAACTACCAAACCGAACGAGGACTGCGCGAAGAGATCGTCCGCGTCGGCAAACTGCTGTATGATCGAGGCTTGATCGTTGCGACCGATGGCAACATCTCTGCGCGGCTCGACGATCGACGCATCCTGGCCACGCCGAGCGGACTGTGCAAAGGCTTGATGACGATCGATCAATTGATCATTGTCGATCTGGATGGCAAACGCATTGGATCGAGTTCACCGGCGAACCGCGATCTAGTGCCTACGTCCGAAATGCGGATGCATCTTGAAGCCTACAAACGCCGATCGGATATTCGCGGCGTAGTGCACGCCCATCCGCCGACGGTTGTCGCGGCCAGCATCGCCGGGATCGATCTATCGCAGTGTCTCATTCCTGAAGTCATCGTGATGTTAGGGCTGATTCCCACGGCAAATTACGCGACACCTTCCAGTGAAGAGAATGCCCAGGCCATTCAAGAACTGATCGTCGGGCACGACGCCGTCATCTTGCAGCGGCATGGCACGTTAGTGGTCGGCAGCAGCCCGACCGATGCGTATCTCAAAACCGAGACGGTCGATCAAATGCCGCGTGTATCGATGATGCTGGAAGTATTGGGCAAGAGCGCACCGCTGCCGCCCGATCAAGTCACCAAGCTCATTAAGCAGCGACAGAATCTGGGACTTAGTCGATCGGCTGATGAGGGCGACTTCTGCGAACACTGCAACGTCTGTCATTTGCCCAATCAGCATCTTGTGGGGGCGACCCCAAGTGGTCGCCCTGAAATTTCCGATCAACAAATCCGCGACATCACCTTACGTGTGTTGCGTGATTTAGGCAAATAACGCGCATGTCATTGCGAGGAGTGCCGTAGGCACGACGAAGCAATCTCAAAATCGATTAAGAGATTGCCACGCCGACTTCAGCGGCTCGCAATGACGTGTGAATTTGAAAGGAACTCACATGCGTCACCGATTACTGACAGTTGTGCTCATTCTCAGTCTCTTATGGCTGATCGCGCCGATCGCGGCAAACGCACAAGGCTCGATCGTCGCCACGAACGATCGGGCGAAGCTCACCTTCCCGGACAGCATCGCCTTCAGCGTGCATCTCAAGAGCACCACGCAAATCGATCGCGTCGTGATCGAATATGGAGTCGATCAACTGACGTGCGGCACCGTCATCGCCGAAGCGTTTCCAACTTTCACGCCCGG
>JBGQGR010000467.1:0-3356 GCA_041497495.1 Anaerolineae bacterium
CACGGTGATGCCTTTGAAGATGACCGCATTCGCCAGATCAAACTCGATCGGTTTGGTAGGCAGTCCGAAGGCGACCGCATCGCCCGCAGATTTCACCAACGAGAAGGCTTGTTGAATCGCCGTCGGCGCGCCCGACATTTCGAGCAGCACATCGACGCCATCGCCGTGCGTCCAATGTTTAACTTGCTGCACGAGATCGTTGCTCTTGGGGTTGTTAGCATAATCGGCGCCGAGACGTTCCGCAAATTTGATCCGGTAATCGCTGACGTCACTGACGATGATCGTCTTCGCGCCGCGCGCGCGAACGGCCAGCATCGTCATCAACCCGACCGGCCCGCAGCCCGTCATCAGCACCGTCTTGTCTTTCACCTCGACCGCATACGCGGTGTGAATGGCATTGCCAAAATTTTCGCGCAGCACGGCGATCTCGGTCGGCATATCGATCGGGTTCACCCACGCATTCTGCCACGGCATGACGATATACTCCGCAAACGAACCGTCGCGATCGACGCCGATGATTTTCGTTTCGGGCGCAACGTGGCCGAGGCCGCGCTTATAGTAGTCGCCGTTGTAATCGACGATGTGGCTTTCGCACGACACGAAGTCGCCAACCTTGCGCTCTTTCACGTTCTTGCCGACTTCGACGATGTCGCCGCACAGTTCGTGGCCCTGCACCAGCGGAATCTGCTTGATGCGGCCCTGCGCCCAGGCGTCCCAGTTATAAATATGCAAATCGGTCCCGCAGATCGATGTGGCTCGCACTTTGATCAGCACATCGTTGGGACCGACTGGCGGAATTTCTTTGCTCGTCAGCGTCAAGCCTTTGGCGCGTTCCGGTTTGACGAGGGCTTTCATGTGGTGATTGTTCATGGAGGTTCCTTACGCTAGTGGATTTTTTCGTACACGAATTGCACGAATGATTTGTCATTCCGAGCGAAGCGAGGAATCTCTATGACAATAAACAGCGATCGCCGATGGAGCAGAGATTCTACATGCCCTTCGGGCATTCAGAATGACGTGTGCTATGAGTATATCACTGCGCGCGAAGGCGCGTCAATTCGAAGGCCCAGGTTTTCGGGGTGAGGTTTGTCTGATTGATCTTCGATGCGAGGCAGCATTTCGCACTATTGGGTAGGGGCGACGCATTCGCACACGGATCATAATCGATCTTGATGCTGAGCGCGGACGTGATGTCGATCAACTCGAATCATTAGCCGAATGCATCGCCCCTACATGCTCAGGTTTTCGGGGTGAGGTTTGTCCGATTGATCTTTTGTGCGATTTGGTAGGGGCGATGCATTCGTACATGAATCATAATTAATTGTGATCCCGATCGCGGCTATAGTGCTGATCGATCTGAATTCTTTGGCGAATGCGTCGCCCCTACGTCATGTGCTAGATCGCGTCAATTTGAATCTTTTCTTCTCAATAAGAGTACAAGAAACAAAAGTACGGCAGGAATGCTGGCGCAGGCCAAATAAAATCCCCAAGTCGATAAACGAGTCAATTCAATAAGAGCCAATCCATATGCGTAAGGAAGCAACGCAAAGAGAAAATAGCCTGGAATAGTAGCCTTGATGGTGTATTTCTTGCTAAGATTCTCAACTGATTTAGGTGCTTTGAGGATCAATACAGCCCCAAGCACGGTATATCCAACTGTCATTGCTGTTAGTATCCAAGCAAAGATGCTTGCAACATTGTCATCCGCAATAACAGGCTGCGAATATTTCATGATCGTTGTAATACCACCAATCAACGATTGTGCAACAAGCACCACAACAACTGCGCCGATGATCAACTCTTTCTTTGACGTTTGCATTGATCTTTTCCTTTGATGATGTACTTGCGCAGACGAAACTTTCAACTTGAAACTTGAAACTTCCTCAATTCCCCTTCAACCCCTCGACGATCGCTTCCAGCAACTTACTCTCGATCGACTTCACGGCTAGGCCGATGGCACTCACCACGGCGGGCGCTTTCGATCGACCGTGACCGATGAACAACAAACCGTTGATGCCGAGGATCGGCGCGGCGCCGATGCGCGCGTAATCATGCTGCTCGCGCAACTTCGCCAACACGCCGCGCAGTTTGTCATCGATCGGCGCGGCGGCATGTTCGACTTGATTCAATATTTCATCGGCGAAACCTTCGCCTAGCTTCAAGGCGATGTTGCCAGCAAAGCCATCGGCCACGATCACATTCGCTTCGCCGTGCGTCACGCCATGACCTTCGACGTTACCGACGAAATTCAACTTCGATGCGGCCAACAACGGATACGCTTGTTTGCCGACGGCATTGCCTTTGTTCGGTTCCGATCCGTTGGACAGCAGACCAACCTTCGGGTTCGGAATCTCCATGACGCGTTCCACATACAGGCTGCCCATGATCGCAAATTGCAGCAAGTTCTTGGGCTGCACTTCCGTATTCGCGCCGACATCGATCATGAACGTATCTTTGAAACCCAGATACGGCACGATGCCCGCCGGTCGATCGATGCCGGGCAGGCGGCCAAATGTGAACAATCCGGCCACCATCCCCGCGCCTGTGTGACCCATCGAAATGATCGCATCGGCGCGATGGTCGCGCACCAATTCGCAGCCGACGACGATCGATGCGCTCGTTTTCTTGCGCACCGCCAGTGCCGGATCTTCCTGCATCTCGATCGTTTCCGGCGCGTCGATGATCTCGATTGCCAAATCTTTTGTATCGTGCTTGAGCAGCTGCTCGTCGATCTGCTCCGATCGGCCGACCAGCACCAACTCGATCGAATGTTGGCGCGCGCCGTCGATCGCGCCTGCGACAATTTCACTCGGCGCGTAATCGCCGCCGGAAGCATCAATTGCAATTCGAATAGGAGGCATGGTTCCTCAACTTGCTTTCGACGGACACCAATCCGTCGATTAACTCGGCGGATTAGTATCCGCCTTGGGCATGTCAGAGAGTCTAGCATCGCGTTGATCATTCGTCAAACTGTATGCCGACGTGACATTCAGCACATGCGGATCGCAACAACTCAACGTTGGCTATTGGGCTAGCGCATCGATCAACTACAATATCTACTTGCCGCTGGTTTTGAAGAATAGCGAATGAAGCCTAGAGGATAGATAGCAAGTCGCCGAATGATCGTCGATCGCTCGGCGGCTTTTTGTTTTCACTCTACGCTGACCAACCGCGTCCGCGTGATCGGCAGAGAAATTTGCCGCGCAATACAATTTGTGCTATGGTGCTACATCTCTCCAACCGCGCGATGGCATATTGGCTCCGCGCCTCGCGTCAAACTAATTAACTCGCTAACCCACTGCTCAGCGCGCCATATCGCGGGGCAAGCCACTGAGCGTTTATGATTGCCACAGGAG
>JBGQGR010000468.1:0-3345 GCA_041497495.1 Anaerolineae bacterium
ACCTTGCAAAGCCAGCCGCATTAGCCACCCTTGTTTTCATTTTGGCTGCGCTTGACAGATGAGGTATAATTTTGTTGCAGCTCGCCCGTTTTCCTTCCTCCTTTGCCGGGCGGTTGTCAGGGGCATTGACCCTCGATCAGTGCCCCTGGTCTTTTTATGATCTCAACCTTTCACCGTCAACGTCCAATGCAATCAAGTATAATCAACGCGTGACACCGCCTCGTATTCTCCTGCTCTATGCCGCGGCCGGAGCCGGACATCGCCGCGCGGCCGAAGCCGTAGCGGATCAATTGCGTTCGCGTGGCGCAACTGTGGCGCTGTTCGATACCATCCGCTACACCCATCCGATTTTTCGCGCCGTGTATATCGGCGGCGGGCTGAATCTGATCATCCGCCTGCCGCGCTTATATGGTCTGGCCTATCGCCTGTCCGATCGATCATCGATCGAACGCGTGCTGCGTGGACCGCGCCAGCGCACTCAGCAGCTCAGCGCCCGATCGTTATTACGCGCCATCCAGAACTTCAACCCCGAAGCGCTTATTTGCACCCACTTTCTACCAGCCGAATTATGCGCCGGCTGGCGCCGATCGAATCAACTCTCCGCGCCAGTGTATACCGTCATCACCGATTTTGAGCCGCATCGCATGTGGCAGCATCTGGGCACCGACGGTTATTGTGTCGCCACCGACGAAGCCGCCGCTCGATTGGTCAGCGATGGGATCGATCGATCCATGATCCATGTCACCGGCATTCCCATTCGATCCGAATTCGCCAGCTTGCCCGATCGGCTGACCGCGCGAAACCGTTTACAGATCGAGCCTGATCGATCACTGCTGGTGGTGATCGGCGGCGGACTCGGCGTGGGCGGGATCGATCGCGTCGCCCGATTGTTGATCCAACAGCCGATCGAATCACAAGTTGCCATCATCACCGGCCGCAATCGATCGCTGCGCCGCAGATTGCGCTCAACTTCGCCAGACTGGATCGTGCGCGGCTTTGTCGAGAACATGCCGGACTGGCTGGCCGCGGCCGATGTGGTCATTAGCAAGGCAGGCGGATTGGCGGCCGCGGAGTTGCTGGCAGCCGGCGCACCGACAATTATTCCGCGCGGTCTAAGCGGCCACGAATCAAACAACGCACGCTACATGATCGCCCACGCCAGTGCCCTGATGGCAGACTCACCCCAGCAAGCCGTCGGGCGCGCAGTCAATCTCTTGCAGGATCACGCGCTTCAAAATAAAATGCGTGTGGCATCCTTGAGATTTTCCAAACCCAACGCGGCGGAGGAAGTAGCGGAGATCGTATTGCGCGGCTTAGTCTCGTCATTGCGAGCTCCGAAGGGGCGAAGCAATCTCCTGATCGACTATGAGACACCTGCACTGCATCCGCAGGATGTACCACAGAGCGGTGCAAGTGTTGCTTCGTCGGCCTGACGGCCTCCTCGCAATGACCTGAACAAGATCATGTGGCCCATCCGTCTCTATCAACCCGCCGATCGATCCGCGGTGCGCCAACTGTGCGCGGACGCCGCGTTCTTCGGCGAGCCGTTGGAGAAATTCTTTGACGGGCGAGAATTATTCCTCGATTACTTCGCCACGTACTATACGGACGTGGCGGGCGATCATTTGTGGGTCGCCGCTGAAGACAACGGATCGATCGCCGGTTATCTTATGGGCTGCCCAGACACATATGCTCATGATCGTTGGCTGGCGCAGCACCTCAGACAACTCAAACGCAAATTCCTCACGCTGCACTATCGCGGCCTCACGCCGCGAACCTTGCGTCTGATCTGGGGTTACTGGCATCTCCGCGGTCCGGCCTTGTTCGATCTATCACTCTACCCGGCGCACTTCCACATCAACACCCGATCGGACCTGCGCGGCCACGGCATCGGCACGGCGTTGTTGCAGAAATATCTAAACCAACTCAAGGACGAGAAAATTTGCGGGGTTCACCTCGAAACGACGAGCGAGAATAAGATCGCAGTGCCGTGGTATGAAAAGCTAGGCTTTGAATTGCTGCTCAGTTGGTCAAGCGATCTATATCGCGCCAGCGTCGGCCATTCGATCGATCTGTTGGTATATGGCTTGAAACTGTAAGGTCATTCTTGATATTTGGATAACAGCCTTGAATAAACGACCTCACATTCTGAAAGTTGAGACTAGCTTTACACTGCCGATCGACGCAGGCGACGAATCGGCTGACGATCAGCTTGACTATCACGTCTACGCGGATGTGCCCGGTTGGTGGCGCAAGATCGAACAGTGGCTGCGACTGGATCTTTATCTGGCGCTGCGAGCCAAGCGCATCGCGCGGCAGTATGATCTTATTTGGGCCGGATCAGAAAAAGTCGGGATTCCCCTCAGCTTCGCGCGGCTTTATAAGCCGTTGGTCGTGATCGCGCACTTTCTCGAATCGCCGCTGAAAGCCCACTTTCTTCGCGCGACGGGCATTGCCAAACGCTGGGCGGGCGTCGGCTTCATCTCCAACGAGAGCAGAGACTTTCTGATCAAAGATCTGTGCATCGCGCCGGATCGATTGTTCCAGTTTGAGTCGGCTAAATATTTGGACAAAGTGCAGCCGGCGGCCGCGCCAACCGTCGGGCCGCTATTGAGTGTCGGCGTTGCCAAACGGGATTACGCCACTTTGATCGAGGCGGTGGCTGACCTGCCCGGCTATGAAATTGAAATCTTCGCCTCCAGCAAGTTTGGCGACAAGCTGCGGGTTCAAAATGGCCGCGAGATTCCACAGTGGATACACTTTGCCGACTTCGTGCCGGACACTGAACTGATCCGGCAGTATGAGGCCGCGCGCTTTGTGATCGTGCCGCTGAAAAAAACAACCCACAGCGGCGCCGGCCTCAATGCCGTGCTGGAAGCCGGGGCGTTTGGCAAAGCAGTGATTGCCACTCGAACAGGCGGCATGGCCACCTTTGTGCAGGACGGCGAGACTGGAATTTTGGTGCCGCCGGGTGATAGCGCCGCGCTGCGATCAGCCATTCAAAAGCTGTGGAGTCAACCGGAGCTGGCGCATCAGCTGGGCTTAGCCGGTCGGCGTTACCTTGAAGCGCATTTCAACCCGCAGAGTGTGCGCGCAAACGTCTCGGCAGTTTTGAAACAGATTGTCGATCGTCAATCGCAGGTGTAAGCACAGTTCTTGATTTAAACTACGCTTCGGTTGATAATCGGAGCGTGTATCAAGGATCAACGCCGGGCCAAGCCAGATTAAGAGAGCTCGATCAACGCGCAGTGATTGAAGACGCCTCGAAGTAGTGAGCTGGAATTCATAACGCGCCGAGCAAATTTGGTCAGCGCATTTCATTCAATAGCATGTCCATCTGGAAAC
>JBGQGR010000469.1:0-3333 GCA_041497495.1 Anaerolineae bacterium
GACACGCTTTTGGGTATGTGGCGCTGAACGCCAATGCGGCGGTGTTATGGGCGGCGGAAAAACGATCGGGCACAGCGAACCGATCGAGAGAAGATGATCCGCGCTGGCAGTAGATCGAACGAAAAATTTGGGGTTGATCGCGTCATCGATCGGCCCGGTGAGCCAATCGAGAAAATCTTGTAAGGAGAAATCAGCATGGCATCCGTGACCTTCAATAACGTAGCAAAGCGATATGGTAATGTGACGGCGGTTCATGATCTGAATTTGGAGGTTGCCGACAAGGAATTCTTGGTGTTTGTCGGTCCGTCCGGCTGCGGCAAGACGACGAGTCTGCGCATGTTAGCCGGATTGGAAGAAGTCACCGAGGGCAAAATTCTGATCGGCGATCGCGATGTCACCGACATCGCGCCGAAGGATCGCGATATTGCCATGGTGTTCCAGTCGTACGCGTTGTATCCGCACATGAGCGTGTACGACAATCTTGCTTTCTCGCTGCGGCTGCGCGCCAAGACCGGCCGCGTGCGCAAGTTGATCACGCTGGTTTTCAATCGACCGGCGTATCAAAAGATCAGAGACCAGGAAGCCGATATCGATCAGCGCGTGCATAAAGCCGCGCAGACGCTGCTGATTGAGCAGCTGCTGCCGCGCAAGCCGAAACAACTGTCAGGCGGACAACGCCAGCGTGTGGCCGTGGGCCGCGCGATCGTGCGTGAGCCGAAAGTTTTCTTGTTCGACGAGCCGCTGTCCAACCTCGATGCGAAGCTGCGCGTGCAGACGCGCGCCGAGATTACCAAGCTGCACCAGCAGTTGGGCACGACGTTTATTTACGTGACGCACGATCAAGTTGAAGCGATGACCATGGGCACGCGCATCGCAGTCATGAAAGACGGCGCGCTGCAGCAAGTGGATTCGCCGCAGAATCTGTATGATCGGCCGGCCAATCAATTTGTGGCGGGCTTTATCGGCAGCCCCAGCATGAATTTCTTCGACGTCCTGTTGAAAGGCACACGCGACAACGTGATCGTTGAAGGCGATAGCTTCCAATTGAATATTCCGGCTGAACGCACTAAGGGTCTCGATCAATATCTGGGTCAAACCGTGTCGATGGGTGTTCGACCGGAAGATCTGCATGATGCCAACTTCATTCCACCGAATGTTCATACCGGCACTTTGGACGCGCAGGTGGATGTCACCGAGTTGATGGGCAATGAAGTGTACTTGTATTTGTTGACGGGCAAGAGTTCGTATGTGGCCCGCGTCGATCCGCGCACCAAAGCGCGCGTCGGCAACAAAGTGCAAATGGCTGCCAATCTTGACAACCTGCACTTCTTCAGCAAGTCGAACGAAAAAGCGATTCGGTGATCGATCTGAATGCCAATAGACCCTCGGCCCAACGCGCCGAGGGTTTTGTTTTAGCCCCGATAGTTTGGGGCGCGGAGTGATAGATATGACGAATGAAGAGCGCACCCGCAAGATCGAAGTGTATGGCAGCGCAAATGACTTGCTGACAGCGGCGCTGACAGAATTCCCGCCGGGGATGTGGCAGTATCGATCGGCGCCTGACAACTGGACGATCCATGAGATCGTCATTCATATCGCCGATAGCGAAGCGAACAGTTACGTGCGCTGCCGCCGCTTCATCGCCGAGCCGGGATCGATGGTGCTGGGCTATGACGAGCGCGGCTGGGCGGATCGGCTGCGGTATCATGAGCACAGCACGGCTGACGCTTTACAATTGTTCAAATGGCTCCGGCTTGAGAGTTATCATCTGATCAAGACGCTGTCCCCAGTGGTCTGGTCGAACACCGTCAATCATATGGAGAGTGGTGTGATGACTATGGACCAGTGGCTCGATATTTATGCGCGCCACATCCCGGATCACATCGCGCAGATGCGAGCCGTGTATGCGGCTTGGAAAAATTCGCGCGCGCGCTGATCGCGGTGTTTCTTTGACTAGCTGTGCGGCTTGTGCTAGTATGTGATCGATGACCTCTTCAACTTCCGAACGCAATCATCCTTTGAAAATTCTATTCCTCGCCGCCGAATGCGCGCCGTTTTTCAAAGTCGGCGGACTGGCCGATGTCGTCGGTTCGCTGCCGCAGGCTCTGCACGAAGTGGGTCACGACGTTCGAGTGATCATGCCGCGCTATCGGCCGATCGATGGCGCGCAGTATGGCCTGCGGCGCATGGAAGGTTTCGTGAATGTGCCAACCACCGATATGGATCGCGTCAGCGAAGTGCAGGTTTCGGATGCGAATGGGCTGCCGACTTATTTTGTCTGGGATGAAAGATTCTTTGGGCGCGATTCGGTCTACGGCCAACCCGATGAAGCACTGGCCTTCGTGTTCTTCTGCCGGGCCGCCTTGGAATTCGTTCGATCGATGGATTGGCGGCCGGACGTCATTCACTGCCACGATTGGCATACCGGTGCAGCGCTGATGATGCTGGAACTGAACCACGATCAGCGCTTGAACTCGATCGTGCGGGTGTTTACGATCCACAATCTGGTCTATCAAGGCGTGACGGGCGATGCGATCTTTCGCTTTGCCGGATTTGAGAATCACATCGAGCATGTGCAGGGCGAGCAGCCGGGCACCGCGAATTGGATGGCGCGCGGCATCGCGCATGCCGATATGATCAACACCGTCAGCCCGACGTATGCCGCAGAAATTCTCGCGCCCGATTACGGTGCCGGCCTCGACGGCCTGTTGCGCTCGCGGACAGGACGCGTAACCGGAATTCTGAACGGCATCGATCGATCTGAATGGAATCCGGCAACGGATGCGGCTTTAACGTCGAAGTTTGATGCCACGTCACTCAAGCGCCGATCGGCTAACAAAAAAGTTGTGCAAGCGACGCTGGGCTTGAAAGTAAACGGGCGCGTGCCGTTAATTGGCTTGGTGACGCGGCTGGTCGAGCAAAAGGGTGTCGATATTTTGATCGAGGCCGCTGAAAGATTATTAGAACGCAATGTGCAATTGGCGATCTTGGGCAGCGGTGATGATCGTTACCAGACGGCGATCGATCAGCTGCGCGATCGATGTCCCAATCAAGTTGGCCTTGAGCACGGCTTCAATGATCATCTCGCGCGATTGATCTACGGCGGCAGCGACATGTTCATGATGCCGTCGCGATATGAACCGTGCGGGCTGGGCCAGATGATCGCCATGCGGTATGGCTCACTGCCGATCGTGCGCGCGACGGGCGGCTTGAAGGACACGGTCCTCGATGCGGGACGTTATCCCAAAAGAGGCACCGGCTTTTCATTCGGACCGTATTCGCCGGAAGGCTTAATCGGCGCAGTCGATCGCGCGCTCAACGTATTTGCCATTA
>JBGQGR010000470.1:0-3323 GCA_041497495.1 Anaerolineae bacterium
ACAAAATAAGTGAGATGTAACGCCCCTGCTCCAATGCCCACCGCTTCATTGCCGTACGCCCGCGCTAACATTTCCAGAATGACAATCATCAAACGATCCCAGGCTTCGATCGCGCTAGCTTCCAGGTCTTCATCGATGTGCCGCAGATCGCGCGTGATGGCTTCGGCGATGGCGCGCTGCATGAAGCCGGCTTGGCCAATGACGTAGCGTTCGGCGATATAGATTTTAGGATCAGCGCCGTGCGAAGTGTGCGCGCAGCCGACCTAATCGACGTAGCACGCAAACTCATCATCGAAGTTACTCTGCGCGGCGCGCAGCCAGAAGTTGGTGAGCTGGCGCATGCGCAGTTCGACGTACTCTTGATCGAACAAGCCGTCGTTCCTCAAAAAGAATTGGCGTGTGGGCGGATAGCGCAATAAGTGCGAGTAAAACTCGGCGACGATCTCCGGCAGCTGATGTTCAATGATCGGCGCGGTTTGCCGACTGGCGTTGATGTCGCCTTGAGACAGGCCGACAAAATCGGCCATGTACTTGAAGTAGCGATCGGAATCTTTCGCGCCAGCCTGCGCTTTTGTTTGCAAATTGGCTTGTACGACCATCGATCGGGTTTTCTCCTGAGTGAGATTCGCCATAAGTATACTTCGATCGAGAAATGGGCGTGAAAACATCGGCGAATATGCTGCCTTGGTTATAGGGAGAATTCGGCGCGATGGCTCGATCGATCGACAACCAGATCGTTCCCTACGGTTACCCGCACCGCCGGAGCGCTTAACGCCAGCAGCATTGATCCCATTCCCCCTAAATTGTTGAATCTGTGGTATAATCACTACAAGTTCAACTGGATATGTGTGTGT
Organism: Anaerolineae bacterium; assembly: GCA_041497495.1. Lineage (GTDB taxonomy): Bacteria > Chloroflexota > Anaerolineae > Fen-1058 > Fen-1058 > JBGQGR01. Next base: position 855 of record JBGQGR010000470.1, read on the forward strand.
GTTCTGCCGCCAGACCTCTGTGATCTGGCGGTTTTTTATTGCCGTCACACTGTGTGCCGGTCAATCAAGGAGATTGGAAAAATGGAAGCAAAGTTGTATGTTGGCAATCTGTCGTACACGACTTCGGAAGACGAGCTGCGCACGCTGTTTGCGCAAGCCGGTGAAGTCGTATCTGTGGCCGTGATCAAGGATCGCGATTCCGGCACTTCGAAGGGCTTTGGCTTTGTCGAAATGACAACGCAGGTCGATGCGCAAAAAGCGATCACGATGTTCAATGAATACAAGATGGGCGATCGAGCATTGCTGGTGAATATGGCCAAGCCGCGCGTCGAGCGCAGCACCAACACTCGAACCAATCGGTTCTAAGCCGGTTCCATCCGCAATCTGTATCTGGCGACCATACAAGGAGCATCATCATGGAATTCAGATCGGGTGACCATGCGGTGCATCCCACGCACGGCGTGGGCAACATCATGCGGCGCGAAGAAAAACAACTGGCCGGGTCCGCGCTACAGCCCTACTATCTGCTGGCCGTGGGCACGACGGTTGTCTGGGTGCCGATCGGTTCCGATGGAACGACGACCCTGCGCGCCGTGACGACGAAGCGGGAACTGGAACAATATCGCAAGCTGCTAAAGAGCCGCCCGAGCACGATCGAGCGTGAGCACAAACAATGGCGCTTCGATACGAATGCACGCCTGACCCAGGGCACGTTTAAAGTGCTGTGCGAAGTGGTGCGCGATCTCACGTCGCTGGGCTGGTATCGAACGATCGGCGAGATCGACTCGAGCATGCTGCAGAAGGTTCGCAACAATCTGCGGCGGGAATGGGCGGCAGCCGCGGGCCTGTCGCTGCAAGACGCCATCCAAGAAGTGGATGCGCTGCTGATCGCCGGCCGGGATGAATTCAAAACAGCCTGAGCCATAAAAATCAAAAACCGCCTCTCTGCGATTCAATGGAATTGTGGAGAGGCGGTTGCGTTTTCAAAGTTCCGCATCTATCTGCCGCTGGTGTTGAAGAATTTCTAACAGGACTTTCGCTTGTCATTTCGAACGAAGTGAGAAATCTCTGGCGATTATCCAACGAGATTTCTCGTCGCAAAATGCGCTCCTCGAAATGACGCTGTGTAAGGTGAATTTTTAAACCTCGCCACTCCTCCGCATGAACGCCGGGCCGATCGATCAACTTCGATCGGCCCGTTGTCTTATTCAATCGACATGGCGCGGTCGGTAGAGAAATTTGCTCCTCGACACGATTTGTGCTATGGTTCTACATCTCTCCAACCCGCGCGATGGCATCTCGGCTCCGCGCCTCGCGTCGAAATACTTAACTCGCCAACCCACTGCTCAGCGCGCCACATCGCGGGGCAAGCCACTGAGCGTTTATGATTGCCGTAGGAGGCAGCCATGAAACGCAACTTTGTTGTCGGAATGTTCGGTGGTTTGATCGGATCAGTCATGTTGCTAATCGTGCTAAGCGCAACGGGCATCGTCGGTGCGCGGAGTTCGGAGGTGGCTCGATCGGTTGTGGCGCGCGCCAATGACGTGAGCGCCGCCACACCCCTCACTTCGACCTTCACCTATCAAGGCCAATTGAAAAACAGCGGCAGTGCGGTGAATGGATTGTGCCAGATGGCCTTTCGGTTGTATGACAATCCATCGGCATCTACTAATCTGATCGGCAGTCCGATCACCACCACCGTGCCGGTGACGAACGGCCTCTTCACCGTCGGCCTTAACTTTGGCAGCAATGCCTTCAACAGCAACGGCCGCTGGCTCGATATTCAAGTGAACTGCACAGGCACCTTCGTGCCGCTGTCGCGCCAGGCGCTGACGCCTGCGCCGAATGCGTTATATGCGAGCAATGCCGATCTACTGGACGGACTAAATTCCAGCGCGTTTGTCCAGCAGACGCAGGCCGATGCCCGCTACGCCCGCATCAGCCCGACGACGCAGCAGCTCGCACTGCTCAAGTGGTACACGGCCATCAACGGCACGCAGCCTGACTTCGGCGTCGGATACGAACCGGCTGCCATCGCCTTCGACGGCGCCAATATGTGGGTGGCGAACAGAGACAGTAGCAACGTGAGCGTGCTGCGCGCCAGCGACGGCTTCCACGTCATGACCGTCACCGTCGGTGGCAATCCGACTGCCATCGCCTTCGACGGCGCCAACATGTGGGTGGCGAACTTCGCCAGCAGCACCGTGAGCGTGCTGCGCGCCAGCGACGGCTTCCACGTCATGACCCCCACGGTCGGTGGAACGCCAGATGCCATCGCCTTCGACGGCGCCAACATGTGGGTGGCGAACGCCAGCGACAACACTGTGAGCGTGCTGCGCGCCAGCGACGGCTTCCATGTCATGACCCCCACGGTCGGTGGCACTCCGGCTGCCATCGCCTACGACGGTGCCAACGTGTGGGTGGGGAACGAGTAGAGCTTCACCGGGAGCGTGCTGCGCGCCTGCGACG
>JBGQGR010000471.1:0-3317 GCA_041497495.1 Anaerolineae bacterium
ACTGCTTACTTTGCTCACCGGTTTGATCTATCCGCTGCTTGTGACCGGTATTGCCCAAGTCGTCTTTCCGCACCAGGCGAACGGCAGCCTGATCATGAAAGATGGACAGGCGGTCGGTTCCGAATTGATCGGCCAACCGTTTGACGATCCTAAATACTTTTGGGGGCGACTCTCCGCGACTGGTCCAGTCCAGTACAATGCCGCTGCATCCTCGGGATCGAATCTCGGCCCGACGAACCCGGCGTTGCTCGCCGAGGTGCAGGGTCGTATCGATGCGTTGAAAGCGGCCGATCCCAACAACACCGCACCGATACCGGTCGATCTCGTCACCAGTTCGGCCAGTGGACTCGATCCGAATATCAGTCCGGCCGCAGCTGCGTATCAAGTCGGTCGTGTTGCTCGCGCACGTGGCATCGATGAAGCAACTGTACGGCAGTTAGTCGATCGATTTGTGGAAGGCCGCGATCTCGGTGTGTTGGGTGAACCGCGTGTGAATGTTCTGAAACTCAATCTGGCGCTGGACGATCTATCGGCGCAGAAATAAGTCAGGGCTTTCGCTTGTCATTTCGAACGAAGTGAGAAATCTCTACCCTGATGCGCAAGTCTCGTTGAGGATCATAGAGATTTCTCGCAAAAAGCGCTCGAAATGACAGCTAAGCGTAAGTCCTATCAGTCTTAAATCAATATCCATTCGACGAACACTGCGAGGAAATACATGAAGAGAATTCAATTTTCGCCAATCTTATTAGCAAATTCAATCTGGGCTGTCCTGTGGGTCGGTGCGACAACCGCGCTGATGTTGTTGATCGGGCACGACACATTGGGTCAGGCCGTCATCGCGTTGTTATATCTCTTGCCGATCGGTTGGAGCACCACGCGTTGGGGGCAGGGGCCCGGCATCGCCGCCGCCCTCGCCGCGTTTTTGTGTTTCGATTTTTTCTTCATCCCGCCGTATTACACCTTCAATGTGGGCAGCATCGAAGGCTGGCTGGTGCTGATCATTTTCTTGATCGTTGCCGTGGCGATTATCGGCCGTATTCAATACGGTTTGTCGCAGGCGCAGGCACGCGAGCGTGAAGCAATCTTCATGTATGAACTCAGCACTGCGTTAGCTGGATTAGATCGACAAGATGATATTGCGCGTACGCTGGCCAAACAACTCCAACAGATTTTTCAAGCAGCCTTAGTGCAAGTGATCCTGCAAGCCGATGTTGAGCCACGCTCGATCATGGTCAGTGCGCCGCCTGACGCGATCGCGCAGGGCAAGCCCGATCGGATTGTGCCGATCCTGGCGGCGCGCGGCATGACTGGCGAGATTTGCTTGTGGCACGGCGAGATTCCGTTGCCCGCGATCGATCATCGGCTCCTCCAGAATTTTGCGACGCAAGGCGCGCTCGCGCTTGAACGGGCGCGCTTCGTTCAGGCCGATAATCATCACTAGGCTTGAATATTCAGTGTGATCCAATTACATGCTAGAATCCTCTTATGAGCGATCAGCGTCCCGATCCCGATGAACTTTTGGCGCGCGTTAAGCACGAAGAAAGCCAACGCTTGCGTGGCCGCTTGAAAATTTTCTTCGGCGCGACGGCCGGTGTCGGCAAAACTTACGCCATGCTGGAGCAAGCGCGCGACATGCAGGCCAAGGGCGTAGATGTCCTAGCCGGAGTGGTCGAGACACATGGCCGCGTCGAGACTGAGGCGATGTTGCACGGGCTTGATGTTTTGCCGCCGCGTCTCGTGGACTATCGCGGCACACACCTCCAAGAATTCGATCTCGATGCCGCGCTTCAACGCCACCCCGCTTTAATCCTCATTGATGAACTGGCTCACTCGAATGCTTCCGGCTCGCGTCATACTAAGCGCTGGCAGGATGTTGATGATCTATTAACTACAGGTATCAACGTTTACACAACGATGAATGTTCAACACATGGAAAGCCTGAACGATGTCGTCGCGCAGATCACCAACGTCGTCGTACGCGAGACCGTGCCGGATTCGATCGTCGAACAAGCCGACGAAGTGGAACTGATCGATCTGCCGCCGGATGAATTGCTGCAGCGGTTGCGTGAAGGCAAAGTGTATGTGTCGCAGCAAGCCGAGCAAGCGATCGAAAATTTCTTTCGCAAAGGCAATTTAATTGCGCTGCGCGAACTGGCCTTGCGGCGGACTGCCGATCGGGTGGATGCGCAGATGCAAATGTATCGGCGCGATCATTCCATTCCGACGACGTGGCCGACCAACGAACGATTGATGGTCTGCATCGGGCCGAATACATTAGCGACGCGGTTGGTGCGCGCCGCGCGCCGCATGGCGGCCGGTCTGCATGCCGAGTGGCTGGTCGTCTATGTTGAAACGCCCGGCCACTTGCGCTTGTCTGAAGCTGATCGCAACCGAGTGATCGATACGCTACGGCTGGCGGAGCGGCTGGGCGCAGAAACGATCACGTTGAGCGGGCACAGCGTCAGCGAAGAAATCATCAACTATGCGCGTCGGCGTAACATCAGCAAGATCGTCGTCGGCAAGCCGCATCGATTGCGCTGGCGGCAATGGCTGCGTGGATCGATCGTCGATGCGATCATCCGCTTCAGCGGCGAGATCGATGTGTATGTCATCACCGGCGATCGCGAGGAACCCCGATCGATTCCGCGTTTAATCAGCCTGCGGCCCACCAGTAGTTGGTCAGCCTATCTCTGGGGCGTTTTGATCACGCTGGGTTGTACTGTGCTCGCTCTGTCCTTCCGCTCGCTGCTCGATCCGTTGAACTTGGTGATGATCTATTTGTTGGGTGTGGTATTGACCGCGGCCCGATTCGGACGTGGGCCATCGATCTTGGCTACGATCTTGAGTGTGGCTTCATTCGATTTCTTTCTGATTCCGCCGTATTATACGTTTGCGGTATCCGACACCCAATACATCATTACCTTTGCGGTGATGCTGATCACAGCGCTGGTGATCAGCAATTTGACGTGGCGCACGCGCCAGCAAGCCGATGCCGCGCGTCAACGCGAACGGCGCACGGCCGCGTTGTATTCGATGGGCCGCGAATTGGTCAGCATGCGCGGCATTAACAACTTGGCCAGCGCGGCGCTGCGGCATGTCAATGAAGTCTTCGATTGTCAGGTCATCATCCTGCTGCCCGATGCGAATGGCGCCATGACTTCGGCAGTGCTGCCGACAAATTTTGCGATGGATGTGAAAGAACAAAGTGTGGCCCAGTGGGTATACGATCATAGCCAGATGGCCGGACAAGGTACCGATACGTTACCGAGTGCCACGGCGTTGTACTTGCCGATGATCGCATCGCGCGGAACTATCGG
>JBGQGR010000472.1:0-3316 GCA_041497495.1 Anaerolineae bacterium
ATCCGGACGTTCTCTATAGCGAGATCACTGGTATCCCGATCAGAATACCTGAATCTGTATAAATAAAAGCGCCGACATTAGTCGGCGATCCGTTTTTCATTGCACACTGCTAATTGATCATTGCGCATTACGCATGGTTAATTGCTCTTTGATCTTCGGCACTTCGAACCGCGCGGCTTCTTCCCCGATCTCAATCAATTCCTTGGCCTTGCCGTAATCCAACGCGGTATATGCCTCGACATTGGGGTGAATGAACGCATTCACTTGCGGCAGACGAATCTTCAAGATTTCAGATTCCATCGCGCCCATCATGGTCGTCATCAATTCGACGAAGTTGGGCAGACGCGGATTCGCGGCCAAGACCGCGCTGCGATCGTTGGGCGGACGCACGACGCTGGAGGCGATGATCAAATCTGCGCCGCGATCGATCAGCACCGAGACCGGCACCGGATTGACGATGCCGCCGTCCACCAAGTAGCGATTGCGCCAGCGCCACGGCACAAATACACCCGGAATGCCAATGCTCGCGCGCACCGCTTCAGCGACCGAACCTTTATCGAACACCACTTCTTCGCTCGCGGTGATGTCGGTGGCCACAATATAGAGCGGCGTAGACAATTCATTGAATGATTTATGGCCGAACGTTTTCTCCAAGAAGTTGCGTGTGCGGCGTCCATTGATTAAGCCATTCCAAAACGGCGGCAGATGCGGATCCCACAAGCCGCCGCGCAGACCGATCGTCTTGCGCAGATTCAGCGCGAACTTGACGATCTCTTCGATCGACCAGCCCGCACAATACAATGCGCCGAACAACGATCCGGCGCTTGACCCGGCCACGATATCGATCGGAATATTTTCTTCCAGCAAAACTTTCAGCACGCCGATGTGCGCGATGCCTTTCGCGCCGCCGCTCGATAACGCCAAACCGACCGTTCGACGCGCGATGAAGCGCGCAACGCGATCGATCTGAGATTGATCATTCGACGGCGTCCACAACCGGCGGGCCTTTTTCGACCAATCGGGAGGAGTATTGGAACCGATCAGCACTAGACCATCGGCCAGCTCCAGCACCTTGTTCAGCACAGGCCCACCGTTCGAGGGCAGCGCGATGATCACACGCTCGTGCTTGCCGACCAACTGCGCCAATCGATCGCTGAGATCGTGTTCGTCCGAAACACCCGGCGCTTCAATGACATCTAAATCGCGAGTTTGCTCGGCGGGCAATGGATCACCAAGATTGAGTATAGCCACCCGAGTGCCCAGTTGTTCCAAACTGCGCGCGAGAGTCAGCGCATCACCGACGACGGCGACGACGTTGATCTCTTCGCGAATGGTAGGTCGTCGGGTTGTTTGCACCAATCGGCGGCCGAGCTCGCGGCTCAAATGGATCGCAATCGCCGGATGATCGCGCAGCAGATCGTCGAGTTCCATCTTGCGCAGCTGATACAGATCGCCATCGATGACCATCTGCACCGAGGCCGAGCGCGGCTGTTCCAACAATAAAGCGAGTTCGCCGACGAAGTCGCCGGGACCGACGTAGGCGAAGATGCGTTCTTGTCCCGTGTTGGTGGAATAAACTTTGGCTTGGCCTGAATCGAGAAGATATAGCGCGTCGCCCCATTCCCCTTCTTGGAAGACGACCTCGCCGCGATCGTAGTGCTGCTTATGCAAACGCGCGCTGATTGCTTCCAGCGCATCGTCGGGCATTTCTTCAAAGAACGGAATGTGCCGCAGATTGATCTGCATGTGGTCGCCGCTCATGGCAATTCTTCAATCTTCAACTCCGCCTGATCCAGCATCTTGCCACAATACGCGGCCAGGGCCTGACCGCGTTCATACAACGCCAACGATTCTTCGAGCGGCAATTCACCGCTTTCCAATTTCGCGACGCACTCTTCAAGTTCTTTGAAAGCCGCTTCAAAAGTTAAACCTTCAATCGCTTTGAGCTTCGCTGCTTTCTTCATCCTTCATCCCTCCTCCTTCATCCTTTAGATGTTGCACCAAATTCCCCATCACTCACGCGGATCGATAACAGCTGCTGGGGCTTGATCTGTTTTCTCGATCGGACAATCTGGCCCGACGGTTCGATCCGCACCACGGCATAGCCGCGCGCTAAAACATTCAATGGATTTAACGCACCCAGCTGCGCGGACAAGCCGCTAATTTTTTCGCGCTGCAACTCTAGATCATGCGCCATCGACTCTTGCAGTGAAGCGAGCAGATCATCAATCCGCTGCCGTGCGTTCGACAACTTCACTCGCGGCGAAAGATGCTGCAAGGCGCGCACGTGCGAGTTCAGCACCATTCGATCGTTTTGCAAGCGCGACGAAATGATAGAAGTCAAAGTATCCGCATAGCCTTGAAGCATCGATCGAGTTTCGACTTGATCGGGCGTGATCAATTCGGCGGCGGCGCTCGGGGTCGGCGCGCGCACATCAGCCACAAAATCGGCGATGGTGAAATCGACTTCGTGACCCACGCCCGAAATCACCGGCACGGGCGATTGAACAATCGTGCGCGCCACATCCTCATCGTTGAACGCCCACAAGTCTTCGATCGATCCGCCGCCGCGCGCGACGATGATCGCATCGAGATCAGTTCGAAGATAAAGTTGCTTGAGTGCGGCGATGATTTTCGGCGGAGCATCTTCGCCCTGCACCGGCGTCGAGGCCAAAACGATCTGCATCAACGGCCAGCGGCGTCGAATGATGTTGAGCATATCTTGCAGCGCCGCGCCCGTCGGCGAAGTCACAATCCCGATCGTGTGTGCGGCCTCGGGCAGCGGACGCTTTCGATCGGGATCGAATAAGCCTTCGGCTTGTAGTTTGGCTTTGAGAAGTTCGAATTGTTGAAAGAGATCGCCCGCGCCCGCGGCCTGCACCGCATCGACGTAGAGTTGATACGCGCCCTGCGGTTCATACACGCTGATCTTGCCATGCGCGATGATCGCATCGCCCTCACGCAGTTTGCTCGCTTGCGTCGCGGCGGTCGTCTTCCACATCACACAGCGGATCGATGCGCCGGAATCTTTCAGCGAGAAGTAAACGTGCCCGCTCGATGGGCGGCTGAGGTTGCTGATCTCGCCCTGCACCCACACATCCTGCAAGCGATAATCCATCTCGAATACATCGCGGATGTAACGGGTGAGATCGGTGACACTGAGCGTTTCAGGCTGGGCAAAGAGGCTTGGCTGCATGCGGAGATTGTAGTCTGTTTCGAGTCGCGAGGCAAATGAGGATTCAGCGCAGAGGTTTTGGGAGGAGGCGTCATTGCGAGCCGCGTAGAGGCGCGGCAATCTCTGCGATGATCAACTGAG
>JBGQGR010000473.1:0-3315 GCA_041497495.1 Anaerolineae bacterium
AAGACTTCCGCCAATATTGAACCCTTGTTGGGGCGTCTGCAAACAGACACGAATGATCATGATGCAAGATTAGAGTTGGCGCGTACCTGCTGGTCGACCGATGAACGCGCTCAGGCGCTGGAACATTATTCGGTCTTAGTGGCCGCTGATGCGTACACCGACGAACTGGTCAACGATCTAGAACACATTGCCGACATCGACGATCGATCGGATTGGCAGCGTTTGCTCGGCGATGTGTACATGCAAACGGGCCAATTGACACGCGCCTTAGAGGCTTATCATCACGCGTTGAATCAGCTATAAAGCACAAGATTTACCGACCGCGGCAACGCGGTCGGTTGCTGTGAGGATCAAATCAATCTCGATTTTGAAGGAGAACATTTCGGTGGAACGCACGCTCGTCATTTTGAAACCCGATGCAATCCAGCGTGGATTGATCGGCCTGATCACAACCCGACTGGAACAGCGCGGCCTCAAGTTGGTCGGCATGAAGTTCATTCACGTCGGAACCGATCTGGCTGCCAGGCATTATGCCGTTCATCTCGGCAAACCGTTTTACGATGGATTGATCAAATATATCACTTCAAGTCCGGTCGTTGTGCAAGTGTGGGAAGGCAAACGCGCGATTCAAATTGTGCGCAACACCTGCGGCGCAACGAATCCAGCCGATGCCGCGGCGGGCACAATCCGCGCCGAATTCGGTGTTGAGATCGGCCGCAACTTGATCCATGCGTCCGATGCGCCAGAGACGGCGCAATATGAGATACCGCTGTATTTCACCGACGGCGAATTGGTCAGTTGGGATCGCGCAGTTGATCAGTGGATCACAGAATAAGTCGTGGCTTGCTATAACGCAAATTGTCAACTTGCGCCATAGTGCTAAAACAACTAAAGATCTCCATTTGATCATTTTAGCCGGGAATTGGACATCCGCATTCGCGAGTGTGACTGAGGCTAGTGTAGTGCAAGGCGAGAAATCTTTTAATAAACAGCCTCGAAGAGGACTTCTGTATTCTAACGGGTTCGGTTACCGTCGTCGTGCGCCGAGCACTCGCAGCAACAGCAGGAATAAATTGATGAAGTCGAGATACAGCGTCAGTGCACCAAGGATCGAAGCCTTGCGTTCGATCTCGCCGGCTTCCAATCCGCTCGCTGCCAGCCGCTTGATTTTCTGAGTGTCGTAGGCGGTTAATCCGACGAAGATCAAGATGCCGACATAGGTGATGATCCAGTAGATCGTCGAGCTGTTCAGGAAGAGATTGACGATCGAGGCGATGACGAAACCAATCAAACCCATGATTAGAAAGCTCCGAAAAGCCGTCAAATCGCGCTTCGTGAAATATCCGTAGGCGCTCATCGCACCGAAGGTTGCAGCTGTAACGAAGAAAGTCGCCGTGATCGAAGCGTCGGTGTAGATCAAGAAGATCAGCGACAGGGTCACCCCGTTCAAAGCCGCATAAACGAAGAACGCAATCGTGGCGACGGCTGCCGACATGCGGTTGATTAAAGCGCTCAGTGCGACGACAACGCCCAATTCGGCGATGATCAATATCCAGAACACTGGCCCGCGCATCAAGCGGTAGATGACCAAAACATCCGAGGCGATCCAGGCAGCGACAATCGCAGTTACCACTAACGCCGCAGTCATCCACAGATAGACTTGCGAGATAAATGTTCGTTCGTCAACATCAGATTGAGTTAGACTGATCGAATTCATTTGTGACATGGCTCTCCTCTCTTAGTTGGTGTTGCGCAAGTTGCCAACTTGCGTTACTGCATCTTCATTACGACCGGCGCTTCCTTCCATAAATCTTCTAGTTGGTAGAACTGGCGATGGCTCGGCGAAAAAATGTGCACGATAATGCCGCTGTAATCCATCAACACCCAGCCGCTGTCGGTCGAACCTTCGATGCGGCGCGGTTTTGCGCTGAAGTTCTTAATGGTGTGTTCGCGGACTCCGTCGGAGATCGCTTTGATCTGCCGCTCGCTATTGGCCGAGCAGATAACAAAGTAATCGGTGAACGGCGTTTGCTGCCGCAGATCCATCAAGACGATCTTTTCGCCCAGCTTGTCTGAAATCGCTTCGACAATGCCATGTGCTAGATCGAGCAGTGCGTTGTTTTCTACTTCCGCCGGCTTCGGTTGCTCGATCGGTTTGGTGACTTTCCGGACGGCTGCCCGTTTTTTAGTTGTCGTCGTAGTGCGCGGCTTGCTTTTAGTTTTCTTTGTTTCGGTCACGGGCATTCCGTTCTGCTTGTAAGAGTGAACTGCCGGAAATAATCATGAACATGGCGCCGGCTACGCCGCTGAAACTGGTAACGCCCGGAATCACTTTTAGGCCGATCGTGCCGCCGAGGGCTGGACAGGCCAAAATAAAGCCGCCAAAAACCAGCAGCCAGCCCAAGCCCTGCATGCCCGGTGTCGTCAGCGATCGACTGCGCGCGGCTAATGCGAGATACAGTGACAACAATAACGTGCCCGCCAAGACGTACAAACCGACACGCGCGTACGCTTTACCGTTCTCGTTGAGCGTGCCATATTGCAGCATCGTGGCGTAAACGATCAAGAAGATGATCAAGCCGACAAAGCCGCTGATCAAAACTGCCGCAAATAACATTCGATCCGAATCGACGTGTGAATCTTTCATCGTGCGGTCTCCCTTTGGGGTCTTCGATCCTCCCGCAGGTTTTTGCAAACTCGATCGTGCTTAGCTCAACCTGCAGGAGGCTGAAGTTTATCGATCGTTCAGTGCCGCGACGCCGGGCAGCACTTTGCCTTCGAGAAATTCCAAACTCGCCCCGCCACCGGTTGAGATGTGCGTGATTTTATCGGCCACGCCGGAATTTTGAACCGCCGCTGCCGAATCACCGCCGCCGATGATGGATGTTGCTTTTGAGGCAGCGATGGCCCGCGCGACAGCGTTAGTGCCTTCGGCAAAACACGGGAACTCAAACACGCCCATCGGTCCGTTCCAGACCACCATCTTTGCTTTGGCGATGATCTCATTATACAGCGATACGGTCTGTGGGCCGATATCGAGAATGCGCCAACCGGCAGGGACTTGATCGATCTGGACGGTTTTCATCTGCGCTTCGGCCTCGAACTTGTCGGCGATCACAACATCGATCGGTAACTTCAACTTATTGCCGCCGCGCGCGATTAAATCTTTGGCGGTGTTGATCGCGGTATCCTAGATCAGCGAATCGGCGACTTCCAGGCCTTTCGCTTTGAAGAATGTGTTCGCCATCCCGCCGCCGATAAGCAGCTGATCAACTTTGGTCAGCAAGTTTTCGATCACTGCGATCTTGTCAGAGA
>JBGQGR010000474.1:0-3310 GCA_041497495.1 Anaerolineae bacterium
AGGACAAGGGCCAGATCGAAGTCATCACCACGCCGTATGCCCATCCGATTCTGCCGCTGCTCTACGATACGAATCTTGAAAAGGCGGGAAATACCGAAGCTGTCATGCCCGATCGGTTTTCGTATCCCAACGATGCGATCGGGCAGTTGAAGAAGAGCGTCGAAATTTATCAAGCGCATTATGGCCGCGCGCCGCGAGGCCTGTGGCCGGGTGAAGGATCGGTCGCACAAGAGATCGTCAAGATGGTTGGCGATGCGGGCTATCAATGGACGGCTTCGGGCGAGATCGTTTTAGCTAAGTCGTTGGGTCTCGACGGTTTCACGCGCGACAGCCAGGACACGGTTCAAGAAGCCGATAAGTTGTATCAACCGTATGTCGTTGAAGACAAACAGTATGGCGTGAAGGTCAACATGATCTTCCGCGATTTGCGTTTGTCGGATTTGATCGGCTTTGAATATTCACAGACGCCAGGCAAACAGGCCGCCGATGATTTGATGCAGCGCCTGGAAAATATCCGCCAGGAATTGAAGAAAGAAAATGCGACTGGCCCGCATCTCGTCTCGATCATTCTCGACGGCGAGAACGCGTGGGAGAACTACGACAACGACGGTAAAGATTTTCTGAATGCGCTCTATCAAGATTTGTCGGACAGTAAAACAGTTAAAGCCGTGACGCCGACCGAATACTTCGCGCTTCATCCGCCGACGCAGACGATCGATCAACTGTTCCCGGGTGCGTGGTTCAGCGCCAACTACGACACGTGGATTGGAGAAGAGGAAGAAGCGACCGCGTGGAATTATTTATTGAAGACCCGCGAGACATTGTATGACTACGATGTCAGCAAGAAGAAATCGATCGCGCCGGACAAGTTGGCGCGCGCGCTGGACTTCATGTATCTGGCTGAAGGCTCGGATTGGTTCTGGTGGTATGGCGCCGATCAAAACAGCGGCGATGATGCATATTTCGATCGCGGCTATCGTGCGTTGTTGGCCGAAGTGTACAAGTCGCTCGATCTCGATGTGCCGGAGTTCGTGCAAGTGCCGATCATTTCAGCCAACGTCGCCACGCCTTCGCAACAGCCGAACGGTTTGATCAATCCGACGATCGATGGCAAAGTCACATCGACTGCTGAATGGAAATCGGCGGGCGCATATATCGCGGCGGGCAGTGCGCAAGCCCGATCGGCTGATGTCGCCTCAGCGTTTTATTACGGACTCGATGCAAAGAATATTTCGTTCCGCGTGGATGCCAAATCGGATTGGAAATCGATCGGGAATGCCTCGATCGGATTTTATTTAGCTCAGCCAAAGGTCAAAAATAAATCTGCTTTCACCTTCTACAGCACCAGTCAATCGACTAAGAACGTGATGGGTTTTCAGGCTACCCATTTGCTGCAGATCGATCTGAAGAATGGTGTCGTCTCGGGCGCGAAGTTGTACACCTCTGACGGACAAAACGGCTGGGAAGAAACCAGTCCACAACCCAAAGTTTTTACTGCCTCAAGCGGTTCGATCCTGGAAGCGGCTTTGCCGTTATCAACCTTCGTCGATTTTGAAACGGGGGATACGTTCAATTTAGCCGCGGTCGTCAGTCAAGATCAACGCGATTTGCAATCGATCCCATCGACAGGTTTGGCACAGGTTGTGATTCCTGATCTCGGGACGACGCAGATGGTCTTAAGCGTTGATGATCCCGTCGGCGATGATCACGGGCCGGGCAAGTATACTTATCCGACGGACGGCGTGTTCAAGCCGGGCGTGTTCGACATCAAGCACTTTGAAGTTGGCTATGACGACAAGTATCTTGCTTTCAAGATCACATTCGCCGGGCCGCTTCCAAATCCATGGGGTTCGCCGAATAATCTGGCTGTGCAGACGCTCGATGTTTACGTCGATAAAGATCCGGGTTCAGGCACAGGCGCGCGCAAATTGATGCCTGGTCGGAATGCTTCACTGCCTAAAGGCGATGGCTGGGATGTGGCGGTGTGGGCGGAAGGTTGGACGCCGGGTGTCTTTACGCCGGATGCTGATGGCAATCCGAAACATGTCGATAATCTTGACTTCAAAGTCTTGGTGGATCCGGGACTTCAACAAGTAACATTGCGCGTGCCGTTAAGTGTGTTCGGTGACAAGTTCAATCCGACGAAAGCGGGTTACACGGCGGTGGTGATGAGTCAGGATGGTTTCCCGGCGCCAGGTGTGTGGCGTGTACGCGACGTCGATCCGACGGCAAGTCAATGGCGTTTGGGTGGGTCGCCGGGTGACATCAATCACACGCGCATCATCGATCTGGTGGAGCCGGCTGATGCGAAGCCGACACAGGAAGAAGCGCTGAGCAAGTATCCATCGGCGGCCAGCGGCGATCTGGATAAGTTGACACCGGATGATTTTGCGATTGTGCCGTTACTGACAGCGAAGTGAGACTCACGCGAAGACGCAAAGTCGCAAAGTATAGTTCAATCATGTTACGCAGCGTCACACCCGCGTAGGTCGAAGATGCTTGAAGCGAAGCGGAGAGCACGGGTGTCCAGCGATTCTGATCTGGATTCTCGCTTTTGGTACACCCTGAGGGGTTTTACCACCGAAGGGCGCGGGAATGGCGCAGGTGTTGGGTGTAAGGTATCGGTATTTGAAAATCGAGAATTGAACATTGCTAATTTCTCTATCGGTCTTTTGGCGCGCGTTAAAATATTTGTGGGACGAATTGTTCCTGCTATCTGTTATCGGCATCATGTGGATGCTGTTGGGATTAGCGTGCATCGTCGTGGCGCCGCTGACCTTGGGCTTGTCATTGATGCCGCTGGTGCCGCTGACGGTCGGATTATTTTTCGTGACGAATCAAGTCGTGCGCGGCAATGCGGTTCATTTCCAGATGTGGTTTGTCGGTGCCTGGAAATTTTTGAGCCGCAGTTTATTCTGGGGTGCAGTGAACTGGTTGGTGGGTTTGCTGGTTTGGGCTGATTTAGGTTATTATGGACAAATCAGCGGCGATATCGGCGTGGCATTTGTGACGCTCGCGGTATTGCTGGCCCTGACTTGGATCGTCTGGCAGATTCTGACGCTGGCGTGCTTAATCGAAGCCGGGCCGTTGGGCTTGCGCGTCGCTTATCGTATGGCCTGGTTGCTCATGTTGTCGCAGCCGTTGTTTGTAATCGCGCTGATTGTCATCAGCGGTATTTTGGTTATAATATGTTCATATCTGCCGGTCTTGACCGGACATGCTTTTGGATATATGACGCTGACCGCCAATGCGGCGGTATTATGGGCGGCGGAAAAACGATCGGGCACAGCGAACCGATCGAGAGAAGATG
>JBGQGR010000475.1:0-3302 GCA_041497495.1 Anaerolineae bacterium
GCCTCTACCTGTCCAGCGGCTCAACCAGCTTCAACAACGTTACCATCACGGACAACCAGGCCGACAGTGACGGCGATGGCGCAGGCGATGGCGGTGGCGTTTGGGTCGCGCCGTACGCCACGGTCCTCAACCTCCGCAACACCCTGCTCGCCGGTAACGACGATCTGAGCCCGCTCACCCGCCACCCCGACTGCTCGGGCCCGCTGGCCTCCCAAGGCTACAACCTGCTGGGCGATGACACCGGCTGCGTGCTGACGCCCGTGCTGGGCGACCAGGTGGGCACGGCCGCCAATCCCATCGACCCGCGGCTGGGCCCGCTGCAAGACAATGGCGGCCCCAGTGGCCCGACCGGCCCCGCGCTCTCCCACGGCCTGCGCCCCGGCAGCCCCGCGCTCGATACTGGCAACCCCGCCAGTTGCGCCCCCGTGGACCAGCGCGGCCTGCCCCGCCCCGTCGGTCCCATCTGCGACATCGGCGCCTTCGAAGGCGTTCTGGCCAATCTGTTGCTGTTCCTGCCTTTCGTATTGAGGTTAGCGGCGGCAGGCAGTTAGCGACGGCGATTAGATCCCAATCTCCCCTAAACTTGGGTCACAGTCTGCTAAGACGCCGCGCCGCAACAGGCGATGGCTTAGTTTAATTCCAGATTGTGCGGCGTCGGCAGGCGAAAGCTTGAGGCGGGCGAGCCTGCAATAAAAAACATCGATCGGATTTCGATCGATGTTTTTTATTTTGGGCGATGTTGCCTCACCCCGATCGACGCCAATCGCCAGCGGTGAGCAAGTTCCCTCTCCTGGCGATTCACGATCGATTGTTCGCAAATGGGGACTTGCAAGTTGTACGGCTATGCCGTATAATCAATTTATGGAATTTATAGAAGCGGTTGCTTTTACAAAGCATCTGTACGAGTATCTGTCTGAAGATGAATATAGTGGCTTACAAAGTTTTTTGCTCCAATACCCAGAATCAGGCAAGGTTGTGCGCGGCTCTGGCGGTGTGCGAAAAATCCGCTGGGCGATGTCTGGAAAAGGTAAACGTGGTGGCGTGCGAGTGATTTACTATTTCAAGAAACAGGCTGACGAAATCTGGCTTTTGACCATTTACAGCAAGAATGAAGTAGAAAACATCCCTGCCCATGTTCTGCGTGAAATCGCACAGGAGGTAAAAAATGTCTAAACGTGATATTGGTCAAGAAATCCTCGATGGTCTTCGTGATGTGAAGGCTTACAAGGCCGGCACAAAAGTGCTGCGCGTTCATACCCTGAAAGAACCAGCGCCGCCGCAAATAATTCGTTCTAAATTAAAGTTATCGCAATCGGCTTTTGCAGGCTTGATGGGCGTTAGTTTGCGGACTGTGCAAGATTGGGAACAAGGCAGACGCAAACCAAGTGGACCGGCCGCTGCCTTGTTACGAATTGCGGAGCAAAAACCAGAGGTGTTTACGCAATTAGCATAAGCACAAGAACCTTGCAGTCAAGAACATTCCAACACAATGTGCGGCCCGCAACAGAAACATCGATCGGCTTTCGATCGATGTTTTTATTTACGATAGCATCCTGAGCGGAGCATCGAACTCTTTTCATTCGATGCGCAGTCGAAGGACTCGGATTCGTAAGAGATTCATTCTTACATGATCCGCGTCCTTCGACTGCGATGTGAGTTCTACGAACTCACGTCTTCGCTCAGGATGCTTCATTTTTGCACTACCACGGCGGCTGAAATGCGATTATGGTCACGGTGCCGTACACAAAAGCGGCCAGCCCCAAAACGATGGCCACACCGGCCAAGACTCGTCGGACGCGATTAATGCGCTGGATGTCGGTCAAGACCACATACGCGCCTGCCAGCGCGTGCATCAACACAAAGAACAGGAAGCCAATATCGATCGCTTTCCACAACGGCTGCCCCAATCGCTCGATGATGCGGCTGAAGTCGATGTGGAACGGCGGATAATGCACCACCACCATGTGAATCGCCAAGAAAATCAGTAATGCGATGGCGCTGATTCGCTGCATTTGAAAGACACGCATGAGAGTTCTCCTATCAGAACGAAACCACGGACACCTGCACTTGCGCGCTACCGCGCGCAGCGCGGTGCAAGTCTGTCACGGATTACACGGATTTTAAAAATTAATCATCCATGACATCCGTGTAATCCGTGGTTGAATTATCCTTGCATCGCGAACAACAAAATCGGAATGCCGCCTGCCACGGTCAACAGCGCGGCAACAGCGAACGCCACATAAAACAAACTCTTGCGGTAATCGATCACGTTGAAATAGTGGACGATGAGCAAGCGCAGACCATCGAACGCGTGATAGACGACGGCGGCCAATAACGCGATCTCCAGCAATTTGAAGAGCGGCGTTTGCACGGCGGCCAATCGAGCATTGAAGACTTGCGTGCCTTCGTTGATCGATCCAATCACCCACATGTGCAGAAAGAGATACAGCACCAAAGCCACGCCGGTAAAGCGGCGCAGCACAAAACTGATGAAGCCGGTACTCTTGTACATGACGAACTCCTTGAAGAGTAAATGCACCCTGCCGTCATTGCGAGGATCGGAGCGACGGAGCAATCTCTACCACTGATAACAAAACCCGCCGACGGATGCTGAGATTGCTACGCATAAAGCGCTCGCAATGACGTTGTTACACAATCCAACACTGCTAAACTCATCACTCGTCACTTGCCACTTGTAACTTGCCACCCGTCACTCTACTGGTTGATTCAACACTTTGTGTCGTTCGATCCGATCGGCTTCAAAGGCTTGCCGTTTCTGCGCCAACTTGCGCAGCGTTTCGATCGCTTGAGTGGGATTGAGAGCCTTGGGGCACGCATCGATGCAATTGAAAATCGTGTGACAGCGATAAGCGCCATCATCACCGGCCAAATCAGCCAATCGATCGGCTGGTGCGGCGTCACGCGGATCGAGCACACGCAGAAAGGCTTTGAGTAAGGCGTGCGGGCCGATATACTGCTTTGTCATCGCAATGACCTGACAGGACGAATAACACGCGCCGCACATGATGCATGTCTCGGCATTGTGCAACGCCGCGACTTCCTCCGGGCTGACACGAAATTCCTTGTCCGGAATATTCTCCGGCGGAATCAGCCACGGCTTCACGCGCAGATACTGCTCCCAAAAACTGGTCCGATCGACGACGAGGTCCTTGATGATCGGCAGATAGGGAAGCGGCTTGATCGTCACGCGATCATGTCGATCGAGTTGAGCCTTCAGCGGCGTTTTGCAGACCAGCACATTTTTGCCGTTGACGTTCATGGCGCAGCTGCCGCAGATGGCA
>JBGQGR010000476.1:0-3297 GCA_041497495.1 Anaerolineae bacterium
AGTACAAAATATATATCCTCGTCATCGGATTTATCCTCGTAATTCTGACAGGATGTTCAACCTCCACATCGGCGACACCTACATTAATTCCAACCGCAACACCAGTTAGTCAAACACGATCGCTTTCGACGAGCTTGCCACTTCCAACTTCAACGCCAACTGCTCGCCCTGCACTCACATCCTCACCAACAATTGTTCCTAGTGCCACACCTAATCTAACTCCTGTGCCAACACCAGGGCCGATCAAGCCTATCTTCTTGGAATTTGGGGGGACCGGCGGTGACGGTGGCACTAGCTATGATGCATTTTTCGGGCGAAGCATGCCATCGATTATCTTATACACAGATGGAGAATTGTTGATCAGAGGAGAGCAATATAATGTTCGAGATTTGTATGTTGAGAAACATCTGTCGACATTTCAAATGTGCTCCTTGCTTAGGCAAATTCGCACAACAGGCTATTTTTCTGTCACT
This sequence comes from Anaerolineae bacterium, assembly GCA_041497495.1. Taxonomy (GTDB): domain Bacteria; phylum Chloroflexota; class Anaerolineae; order Fen-1058; family Fen-1058; genus JBGQGR01. Next base: position 474 of record JBGQGR010000476.1, read on the forward strand.
GGCAATGGGCAACATTATCCAAACGATCCAATTTATCAAAAATCTATAGACCTTGGCCAGGGTGGAGGTGGCGACCTGCTTCAAGTAAATGGCGAACAACACAAATGGGTATTTATTTACAATTCAGAAGTAGACAATCTCATACCACAAGTTAAGGCAGCCTACCTTTTGATAAGCAAATATCATCCACAAGGCATGAAACCATTCTCGCCAGATCGAATTATTTTGAGAGTAGAGCATCAGCCCGCCGATGACTGGTTCTATCGCCCAACACCAGCGCCAGCACAACAATGGCCTACTGAACTTCCATCTTTGGCAGAAATTCTTAAAGATCAATCAGCAGATCGTGAAGTAGTGTTTCAAGGCAACTCTGCAACTCTTATACGAAAACTCATTCAACTTCCGGGCGGCGGGTATTTTAGTGAGAATGGCAGCGAATATTTTATTGTTGCGCGTCCGCTGCTACCGCATGAAACCTTAGATTATTATTCGGTTCTGCCTTGGTCAGATTCATCTGACCCATTACCTTTTAACTGCGCCAATTAAACGAACAGTTAGACAAACTCAATCTAATATCGCTCTTTACAGGCAAGAATATTCAACATGCACTCATCTAATCGGCGGGTCTTCATTGCCGCACTGATCATCGGCGGGGGATTCTTGCTCAGCAAGATCACCGGCATCCTCGACGATCTGCTGCTCGCCAAGATGATCGGTGCGGGATCGGAACTCGATGCGTATTACGCGGCCTTCGGTCTGCCGGATTTGCTCTTCACGTTGATCGCAGGCGGCGCATTGGCTTCGGCCTTCATCCCGGTCTTCTCGACTTATCTCAGTCGCGACGATCGATCCGGCGCATGGAGACTCGCCAGCGCGGTGATCAACACCGCGTTCTTGATTTCACTCGTTGTATCGATCGTATTAGCGATCCTCGCGCCGTGGCTCGTCTCGCAACTAATCGCCCCCGGCTTCACGATCGAACAGCAACAGCTGACTGCGAACTTAATGCGCGTCATCTTGATCGGCACGGTGATCTTCTCGGGCAGCGGCATCGTCATGAGCACACTGCAAGCCAATCAACATTTTGTCTTGCCGGCGCTCGCGCCGATTTTTTACAACTTCGGAATTTTGGGCGGTGTGATCTTCCTCGCGCCACGCTATGGTGTGTGGGGGCCAACCATCGGCGTCGTCGTCGGCGCAGGCTTGCATCTGCTCATTCAAGTGCCGGGCTTGATCAAATATCATGCACGCTGGACGCCGCGCCTCGGCTGGCGCGATCCCGATTTGCGCCGAGTGATAAAGTTGCTTTTACCGCGCGTGGCAGGTCTAGGGGTTATCGGTATCGCCGATCTCATAGCGAAAAACTTCGCATCGACGCTGGGGCCGGGAAATGTTACGGCGTTGAGATACGGCTGGCAAGTGATGCAGCTGCCCGAAACCTTGATCGCCACCGCGATCGCTACGGCGGCCTTCCCAACGCTTAGTGAGTTCGCGGCGCGCAAACAATTCACCGAACTGCGCGCCACGCTCTCTTCAACTCTGCGCGCGATCTTGCTGCTGACCGTTCCGGCGACCATAGCACTATTGATTCTCGGCAGGCCGGCTGTACAATTGCTGTTTGAGCGCGGCAAGTTCACCTCGGACGCAGCCGATCTCGTTACCTTCGCACTGCAAGGTTATGCCATCGGCTTGATCGGGCAATCGTTGCTCGAAGTTTGTGCGCGGACATTTTACGCGCAGCAAGATACCGCCACACCGCTATTCATCGCCATCGGCGCGATGGTCGTGAATGTAACTATGTGTGTCGCCTTGAAAGATATTTTAGGCGTGGGCGGACTGGCTTTAGCAAACTCGATCGGCGTATCGATCGAAGTGTTGGGCTTGGCGATCATCCTGCGCCGTCGCCTACGCGGCGTGGATGGCCGGCGCATCGCCCGATCGATCTTGAAGTTCGCCGCCGGATCGATCGGTATGCTGATCGTCGTTTTGATCGCGCAGTCGATCTTCATTTCACTACCGCTGCGCTTCGATTCGATCGGCAGTGACTCACTGCGCTCCGCGCTCGAACGTGGTCTGCCGTTGATCGCCGCCGCAATCTTGGGCGCGATCGTGTATTTGGGCCTGATGATCGGGCTGCGAACGGAAGAATTGATCGGGCTACGGAGATCGATCGGGCGCCGATCCCCGATCGAGAAAACCGAACCAACTGAGATCAAGTAATCGGTTACTTGACGAGTCGAAAGACATCGACTACAATCGCGGTCACATCCAGCGGAGGGTAATCATCAACTATGTTAGCGAAACGCATCGCCGTCCTGTTATTGGGTTTTGCCGTCGGCTTGGGCATGACTCTGGGGCTGATGACCATTGGCAGCACAAACGGCCTGAACAATTTGGGCGCACCGAATATTATTTTGACGTCGTTTTGTTTTGGCGTGGCGGCCTGCATCGCGTTGGATCATGTGTTAAGTACGGGCATGATCAAACGCTGATCGCGCCGCTGCCAAATTGTTGACTCAACACACTGCGGGCAGCGCACCTCAATGCGCGCGCCCGCGTGTTTCTTTCACACCTGGACTGATACCGTTTCAAAAACAACATGTCATTATCTGCTACGATCTTGCTAGTTGAAGGCGCGCGGCCGGCCACGTCTCTCGCACCCCTGCTGGAGAACAAAGGCTATGCTGTCGCGCGCGACATAGAAGAAGAACATAACTTAAAAGCCAAGTGGATCGAAGCGCACGAACTTGGCGTGTACATATCCTACAACCACCATACCTACATCAGCAAGATGTGTGCCGAGCGGCGAGCGGGGTGGGGGTCG
>JBGQGR010000477.1:0-3296 GCA_041497495.1 Anaerolineae bacterium
ATAGCAATGCATGGAAAGTTTTCGAATTGCGATAAGAGTTTTTCAGGAATAGCATACACCGATTCTGCGCGCTGCCACAACTCAAGCTGCTGATTAATGATCGTATCTAAGTTAAAGCCGAAGGTCCCGCGTAATTCAGCGATCAATTTATTTTGCTGCGCGGTCGGCATGGCGCTGAAGCCGGATTGGGACAACGCTCGATCGGGCGGCGCAGCTGATTCGCTGGATATGGAGTCGGTCTTGCGAATGAGTGCAGCGAAGAAACCGGATGTGTCATAGAGCTGCGGCCACAATCGAACGGCGTGTTGCATGTCGGACTGGAATTGTTGATCGCCATCAGACGTTAAGGCAGGAGCCGGAACCGTTAAGAGGCGATCGACCGATTCAATTTGGGCTTGATGCGGATACATCTTTAATAACGCATCGATCACCGCTTCATCTTCTTCGGGCGCGAGTGTGCAGGTGGCATACACCGCTTGGCCACCGGGCTTCAGCGCATGAAAGGCGCTGGTCAGCAATTTGATTTGTCGACGCTGTAATGCCAGGCGTTCTTTATCAGATACAAAACGCGCCGCACGTCTGTCTGCCGTGCGCAGACTTTCACCGCTGCACGGCGCATCAAGCAGCACTTTGTCGAACATGTTGGGGAACCACTCGCCGAATTTTTCGCCGGGATAACTGGTCAACGCGATCGATAGCGCGCCCCAGCTGTGTAAGTTCGATCGCAGGCCGGGGATACGACCGGAACTGCTGTCATTCGCCATCACCAAGCCTCGATCGTTGATCTTGCTGATCAAGTGCGTGGTCTTTCCGCCGGGCGATGCGGCCATATCCAAAACGAGCGGCCAATCACTCGCGTGATAGTCAAACATCTCGGCGGGCAACATCGACGCCGCGTCTTGGATGTAGTAGAAGCCGGTGCGATGTTCGATCGTGCGGCTTAGAGCTTGAGCGTTACCTGAGATTTGCCAGCCCGCTGGGCAAAAGGGAATCGATCGGATTTGCCAGCCGTACCAATTAGGCCACGTGGATCGCGCCGTATCAATATCGATCTTGAGAGTGTTGATCCGCAGGGCAGGGGCTAGTGGTCGAGCGATCGATTGTTGAAGTTGATCGAATTGATCAGCGCTCAGTAGACGTTGATAATTCTCAAGATGATCGGTTATGGTTGTGGTCATATGTCTTATCGGATCGACGCGCCATTTCCAGTGCGTAGCTTGGCAGAAAATTGGATTTGAAATATTCAAGCGACTGTTTGCGATCTTCGCCGCCGGCATCCGATAAAAAGATTTGCTCAGAGTAAACCGCGATGTCTTCAATGATCCGTTCATAGCGATAATACGCCAGGGCGATAGGATCAATCGGGGTCTGGCCATAGCCCTGATAGAACAAGGCTTCTTCTGCTTGAGGTGAGTGTCCTCTGCCTCCCAGCCCGGCACCGATGAACATCAAGTCGCGTTCTTTGGGCGCAAAAATCAATGTGTCCCAATCGACCATATAAAAAGTGCCGTTGTCAGCAATCAGAAGATTCCAGGCATGAATGTCAGCATGGCACAAAATAAATTCGGTGGGCTGTACTTTTAGTATCTGTGCAAAGTGTTCAACGCGTTCGACAAGTTCGAGCGTTTCAGCGCTTTTGGTTTTCAAAAATGCGGCCATGTCCGCCGCAACAGGTTCATCAAAGGTCTCGACTCTGACACGCTCAAGGAATAGCTTGACTATATCGCGCCACTGAGGTGAGAACTTTTCTCGTGGCACAGTGCTGGTGATGGCTGAGGGAATATCCGCGGTGTGAATTCTTTTCAGGGCCGCACCAAATTCAATCCATTGTTGATCTGATAGGTTTCTTTCAAAGCCATGACGCCCTTCAATGTAAGGATAAAGTATCACTGTGAAAGGTTTCAGGCTTGCCCAAAGTTGTCCAGTTTGGGTCGGCAGCGCTGGGATAATCTGCTGGATGCCTCGATCGCTAAGATATTTTGGAACTGCAACGCTGGTTTCGTCGAATTCTCCGCGTCTTAACTTTAAAAAATAATCCACTTCAGTGCTGGTGACAACGCGATACACAGCCGTATTGAAATCAGCACCAAGCGGAAGAAAAGCGATTTTTTCGACATTCAACCCATATTCAGTTTTTAAACAGTCGATAATTTTTTCGTCGTTGAGTTCAGGTTTTTCTAGCATTGATTCTTATAGTCGTTTGATAGTCGATCTACGCTAACGTCGCGCGCTGTTCGACTTCGGCTAAGATTTTTTCAATCCGTTCAGCTGCTTGTGATTGAATAGAGCGCAGTTCTTCGACTGATCGTTTCGCAGCCGCTTTGTCATCAAGCGAGGCGGCGTTGATGCGGACGTTCATGCCTGCCGCATCGATCGCGGCGCGGGCCATGAAGGCCGCCGAAGCTGCGTCGCTCAGCGCATTGACATTGCCATGCGCGGCCACTTCATTCACCAGCGACAATATTTCCAAGCAAGCCCGGGCGGCGTTTAACGGGACGTCGGTGGCGTGCTGCGTGGCGCTTTGGATTTGGGCATTACGCGCAGATTTTTCGGCCACGGTTTCCTTCGGCAATTTCATGGCGGCCATCACTTCTTCAAATGCGGCGGAGTCGGCATCGATCGCCTGTGTGAGCTGCGATCGAACTTGATCGGCGCGCGCGGCGACATCTTTCATCGCCGTGTCAACTTCCGCGTATTTCTTTTTCCCGATCGTTAAACGCGCGACCATGCCGGTCAACGCCGCCGATAATGCTCCGGCGAGCGCGGCAACTGCTCCGCCGCCCGGCGTCGCCGAACCGGCCGCGGTAGCGTCAAGAAAAGCGTTGGGCACGATCGATTTGGCTGTGCCGCTTGAAATTTCGGCCAACTTGTTTTCAAGAATCTGATGGCTTTCAAAATTATCGATCTGCAAGTACCACTGAGCGGCGTCGATTAACGCTTCCTGCGGCGCGAGGCCAACGAGTTCGCTCTTGATGATCGCATGCCCGTAACGCGCAGCTTCGCGGCGCACCATCTCAACCACGCGGGCGATCGAGGTTTTGCGATAATCAGTGAGATTCATCGAGACTTGCGCTTTGCCATCGACTAACAAGCCGAGCGCTTTTACAAATTTCAAGCCGCCGCCTGAATTGCGCACAACTTTGGCAATATTCTTCGCGACGTTGACATCATCAGTATTGAGATAGCAATTGAACGCGACGAGGAACGGCCGTGCGCCGATCACCGTTGCGCCTGCCGGGCCGAGATAGCTAGGGCCAAAGTCAGGCTTGCGATTTGGATCAATCTCGATCTCGGCC
>JBGQGR010000478.1:0-3295 GCA_041497495.1 Anaerolineae bacterium
AGGCTCTACGCGGAGCCTCGAATCCATTCTCCAACTTCTAACTTCTAATTTCCAACTTCCAGCGTTATTTAACCGTAACCGGATGGAAACCCGAACGACGATTGTTTCGTGCTATCCTGAACTGGGGGCACGGATGACCGCTAAAAATATTTTGATCGTCGACGATGAGCCCAAAGTCGGCTATACCCTCAAAGAGAGCCTCGAATCACTCGGAACCGATTACGTTGTGGCGCAAGCGTATTCGGCTGAAGACGCGTTGAGCGTGCTGGCGCGCAAGCCGTACGATCTGGTCGTGACTGATCTGCGGATGCCGGGCATGAACGGACTCGATCTGATCGGCCGGGTCAAGCGTGACACGCCTCAAACCCAGGCGATCTTGATCACCGCCTATGGTTCTGACGAAGTCGCGGAGGCCAGCCAGCGCTTGCAAGCGGCACATTACTTCACCAAACCCTTTCGCATCGATGAATTCGTGCGAGTGGTTGTGGATACTTTGAAGGCGCCCGCATCGAAAGATGCGCCGCCGGCTGCGAACAAACATTTCAAGTGGCTGGTGCAGCGCTTGCACGATCTGCGTTTTGAAGTCGGTGCGCAGTACGTGATCTTAGCCGACATGTCCGGACGCTTGATGGCCGAATCGGGCATGATCGATGGTTTTGATCCGGCACTGCTCGCATCGATGCTTAGCCGCAGCCTGTCCCCGTCGACTGACGTCGCCCAGCAGCTGCGCGGCGAGCGCGTCTTCAATTTGGTGTATCACGAAGGCCCGCGCTATGATGTGTATGCCGCCAATGTCGAAGAAGATTTATTCATGCTGCTGGCGTTCGATCGACGGCAGGGCGTCAGCCGGATTGGTATGGTGTGGTTGTATATCAAACGCGCGATCCAAGAACTGCAGACGTTGATCGAATCGCAGGACACTCCGCCTGATACCGGCGGGCGCTCGCTGCCCAACTCGAATGAGCGAGGTTATTATTTGCGGTAAAGGCTAGAAGAAAACAAACTGCGCCGGCTCAACGCCGGCGCTTCGTATTGAAATTGAGTGATCGAATTAATTGAAGGAGATTGTTAGAAGCCCAGAAACTTTTCATAGCTTCCATCGGTAAGGATGCCGATGGTTAGCCGCAAATCTCAGCCGCCGATCTGTGACATCACCCGTTGAAGCGGGATCACCCCATCGGCTAGATCGTGGCCCCACGGCTTGCGAAAGATCAAACTCCTGATCAACTTCTCCATATCGGCATCGCTCGCGCCATTCCGCATTGGCGTCAATAGATCACCTTCGTCATCGCGCAACAAACACAAGCGAAGTTTACCGTCGGCCGTCAAGCGCACGCGCGTGCACGACGCGCAGAATGGATTGGTCAACGTGCTGATGAAGCCGATCGGAGCCAGTGCACCTTTCAACTTGTACAATCGCGCTTCACCATCGAGCTTGGCATCTTCGATCGGTTCGAGCTGGCCCAGTCGATCTTCAATTCGCTGCATGATCTCTTCTTGCGAAACCGTGGCATCTTGGGCGAACGACGCCACATCGCCAAACGGCATCATCTCGATGTAGCGCACTTGCCAGCGATGCGTCAACGTGAGCGCGGCCAGATCGGCCACATCATCTTCGTTGAAGCCCCGCGCGACGACCGCGTTGATCTTCAGCGGTGTCAGTCCATACGCTTCGGCGGCGTGGACGCCCTCCAACACTTGATCGAGATGTCCCCAGCGCGTAATGCGATGAAACTTTTCGGGATTGAGCGTGTCGACGCTGACGTTCACCCGTTCGAGTCCGGCGGCTATCAGGGGCTTGGCGAGATCAGCCAAGCGCAAGCCGTTGGTCGTCATGGAAATGCGAGTGATGCCCGCCGCGCGAATGCCGCGCACAATGTCGATCAGATCGGGATGCACGGTCGGTTCGCCGCCGGTCAAGCGGATTTTATCGGTGCCCAACCGCGCGAAGAGGTTGACCAAACGAATGACTTCGTCCGCCGACATCAACTCGGCACTGGGCCGGAAGATCATGTCTTCGGTCATGCAGTACACGCAGCGCATGTTGCATTTGTCGGTCAACGAAATGCGGAGGTAGTGGATGTTGCGTCCGAAGGAGTCCAGTAGCATAGCGTTCGTCCCGGTGGGGATAACGGATTGATTGTAACATGCTGAATAGCGCGCGTCAATAGATTGATCGTTACAGCTTCGTTTTCGGCGGCTTGCCCGTTACGTTCGGGTTGACGCCGATCTCGATTGTGAGTACAGTTAGCGCATGCCCGATTCATTCCAGATTCGTCCCGCCCGCACCGAAGAGCAAGCCCACATCCGATCGATGATCCGTGCCGAACAGCTCGATCCGCTGAATGTGCACTGGCAGAATTTCCTCGTGGCTGAAGAAAACGATCGCATCATCGGCATTGGGCAAGTCAAGCCCTATCGCAACGCGCGCGAGCTAGGTTCATTGGTGGTGATGAATCGCCGCCGCGAGCAGGGCGTTGGTGCGGCGATCATCAACGCGCTGATCGCGCGTGAGTCCGGGCCGTTATGCCTATTCTGTTTGGAATTCCGCGAGCCGTACTATGCCAAGTTCGGCTTTCGACGCGTGCACATGCGCGCCCTGCCTTCGTCGCTGAAGTCCAAGTATGCTTTCGGCTGGACGTTCACTCGAGTGTTCGGCTACAAGTTAATTGCGATGAAGCGGGGAGTGGTTAAATCGTGATTTGCCCAGAGTTTAAGAAAGAGTTATACTTTTGATGCCAGGGGATATTCTCACGCTTGCCGTTTGAACGGAGTTGTCAATGCAGCCTATTCAGTATCCCGTCAACCTCGAAGGGCTGACCAGGGTCTGGCAGCAGTACGTGGATCATGGTTCGATCGATCCGCAGATCGATCCGATTGTGGCCATGTCGTGGCGCCGCTGCCGCCCTTTGCACAACCCGCGCACCGCCGGAAACCTGCCTCGTTTGTCGGCTGAATCGCTTCCATCTCTGCTCATCAATCATTTCAATCTCATTGCCATAGCCCGGCCCTTTATGGAGGATATTTATCAATTCGTCGAAGGCTCGGGGCAAATTGTGGTGCTGCTCGATGCCTCAGCTTGCGTCTTGGAAGTTTTAGGTGATGGCGGCATGCGGGCGGAAGCGGCCGCGCTGGGTATGGAGCCGGGCACTTATTGGGATGAAGGCCACGCCGGAACCAACGCCTTCGGCTTGGCGATGTTGGAAGGCAGTCCGGTGCAAGTCATTGGGGCCGAGCATCTCTTTGAGCGATTTCATTCTTTAGCAGACGCCGCCGCGCCGATCTTCAACTCTGA
>JBGQGR010000479.1:0-3294 GCA_041497495.1 Anaerolineae bacterium
AAAGGCAACTACACCAACGTCGAATTTCGATTGGGCGAGATCGAACATCTGCCTGTCGCAGATAACAGCGTCGATATCGTGATCTCCAACTGCGTGATTAATCTCGTGCCCGATAAGCGCGTAGTTTACGATGAGATTCATCGCGTGCTTCGCAGTCCCGATGCTGTTACGGGAAAAGCAGGCGGCCATTTCTCCATTTCAGATGTGGTGACCTACGGCGAGATGCCGGAGTCGATCCGCAACGATGTGGCGTTGTGGACGGGCTGCATCGCCGGCGCGATGGATCGCGACGAGTATTTGAAGATCATTCACGCTGCCGGTTTCGTCGAGGTGGTCACTAACAAGTTCGCGGTGTATGATTACCTCAAGGGCGATGACTATGGCGCGGCTAGCATTACGCTTGAAGGCCGCAAGTCAAGTTGACAACTGTTTTGCGCACCGTCATTGCGAGCGAAGCGAAGCAATCTCTTTGACTATTACGGAGATTGCTTCGTCGCAAAAACGCTCACCTGCCCTGTCTGCTCTTTACAGGGTCGCAATGACGCATCAATAGGCACATGATCAAATCCACCGCTCAAATCTGGGAAGAATTCCATCGACAACTGCGCGCGTTCATTCTGGCGCGCGTCAGCGATCCCGATGATGCCGACGACATCCTGCAGGACGTCTTCCTCAAGATCCATACTCGCATTGAGACACTGCGTGATCAAGATCGATTGGCGGCCTGGCTGTACCAGATCGCCCGCAATGCGATCATTGACTTCTATCGATCGCGCCAACCGATCGATCAATTGCCGGAAACGCTGGCGGTCATGGATGAACCCGCTGAAAGCACGGCGGTCGACAGCATCAGCGATTATTTAAAAACGTTGGTGGACAACCTGCCAGAAAAATATCGGCAGGCTGTGCTGCTGACTGAATACGAAGGACTGACGCAGGAAGAGATGGGCTTGCGCTTGGGTTTATCGATCAGCGGGGCAAAGTCGCGCATTCAGCGTAGCCGCGATTTGTTACGTGAAGAATTATTGGATTGCTGTCACTTCGAATTCGATCGAGTCGGCAACTTGCTCGATTACGCGCCGAACCCACAATGCTGCGAAGAGTGCGCCGCGCAATCTGAACCGTCATTGCGAGGAGCATCTTGAGCAAAACGATGTGAAGTCGAAGGATACGACGAAGCAATCTTATCTCGCTTGATCAATCGATCGGGAGATTGCTTCGTCGCTCCGCTCCTCGCAATGACACGCTGGAAGGCAACAAAACATCCTCTCGAAGAGAGATTCTTCGAGAGGATGTCTGTTTTGATCGACAGAAATGCTGGACGAACTTACGCAGCGACAGTCGACAAGACTTTGTCAAGCCGGGCCTTGATCATCGGATACGGGGCCGCGCCCACAACTCGATCGATGATCTGGCCGTCGCGCACGAACAACATTGTCGGAATGCCCTGCACGCCGTAGCGCATGGCATACTCCGGATTGTCGTCGGTGTTAACTTTGGCGACGATCATCTTGCCGTCATATTCCTGCGCCAACTTCTCCAACACTGGCGCGACCATGCGGCACGGTCCACACCATGGCGCCCAGAAATCGACAATCACCGTCGTCGGCGACTTCAACACTTTGTTCTCAAACTCTGCATCGGTTACATGAATTGGACCTGTCATTTTCACCTCTCCTTACCTTTAAGAAATAATTTCGAATTCGGTTATACTCTGCGCTACGCCGCGATGGGTTCGGTCTCAACGATCCGATAGTGATTCTTGATCGTGACCGCCTCACCAAAACTTTGGTTGACCGAACAATACTTGGTCAACGATAACTCGATCGCGTGTTCGACGGCCTTGGGATCGATGTTGTGACCGTACACGACGTACTCTAAATCGATCTCCGTGAATTTCCTGGGATGCTCTGCTTGCCGCCGACCAACGACAATCACTTCAAAATTCGCCACGGCTTGTTTCTTCTTGCGCAGAATGTCGATGACATCCATCGCCGTGCAGGCCGCCGAGGCCATCGCCACGACTTCCATCGGGCTCGCAGCATCAGGCCCGGCTGGATCACCAAACTGAATGGTATACCCCGATCCCCCAACCCCTTTAAACGCGTGACCTTGCCCCTCCCAACTGACTGTGGCTGTCTTAGGCTTGGTCATTGAAATCCTTTCACTTACTGCACTTTGCCCAACAGACCCACGAGATCGTCGAGCAATACTTTGCGCACAGCTTTACTGTCACTGTCGGCACCGAGCAAACAATCGGACGCATATTGCTGAACGAACATCAAGCTGGCGCCCTGCACTGCCGATCGAATCGCGGTGAGCTGCTGCAGAATCTCGTGGCACTCACGATCCTCGTCCAGCATCTTCTGCACGCCGCGCACTTGCCCTTCGATCCGCCGCAGCCGCCGTTGGAGTTCAGCCTTCGTTTCGTCAGCCGCTTGGACTTTCGTCGTCAACTTGGCTCCACCTTTCTATCGATCGCTCTTTCGGATACTATAGGGGAGTATACCATCCCGGTTCAACTTCGTCAAGCTCGCTCGTCCCATAAAGTTTCGGCGCCGCCATGCTGTTTATTTTCATAGCGCGCCATCACAAATAAAGCATCGGATAAGCGATTGAGATATGGGATCACAAATTCGCCGATCGATTCTTCACGCGACAACGCGCTGGCGATCCGTTCGGCGCGGCGGCAGACGGTGCGCGCGACGTGGAGCTCCGCCGCCCCGATCGATCCACCGGGCAAAATAAAGTTTTCCAGCGGTCCGACGATTGGGTTGAGTTCATCGATCAGCGCTTCAAGTTTGTCGATATGGCGCTGATCGATCTGCGGGAGTTTATATTTCGTTTTGTCTTCTTCACGAAAGGCCAGATTCGAGCCAAGATGAAATAGTTCGTTTTGAATAACGGGCAGGGCTTCCACCAAGCGCGGCGTTAAACCGTGCGCTAGGGCCAGGCCGATCTGAGAATTCAATTCATCGATCGTGCCGTAAGCCTCGACACGCAGTGAATCTTTCGGCACACGCCGCCCACCACCGAGCATCGTCGTGCCTTCATCGCCAGTTCGAGTGTAGAGTTTTGTAAGCCTGGGCATTGCGTCTCCTAAATGTATTGCGTGGTCCGTATTGCGCAAGAAACCAATTACGCACTATGCATTGTGTACTTTGCATTATTCATTCGCCGCCATCACCCAGGGTGAACCGTTCTCTGGATGAGCGAACACGCTGATGCGTAAGCCGTAAACCGGGCTCAACTTCTCCGTCGTCAATACTTCTTCCGGCGTGCCGAGCGCGATCA
>JBGQGR010000480.1:0-3284 GCA_041497495.1 Anaerolineae bacterium
GTATTGCGTACTGCGTGACGTGTGATAGCCGAGGTTGCTTGTTAAGCAGTACGAATTACGCATCATTCATTCTCTTCACTCGTCATGCTTTCCAAATGTCCCATCACATCCATGATGGCCGACATGAAATCTCGATCGTGGACGTCGGACTTGTTGAGCTGCGTCGCGGTGCGGCCGTCTTTCAGGAACACGACTCGATCCGCATACGAGGCCGCATACGCATCATGCGTGACCATCACGATGGTGTGATGTAGCTCATCGCACGAATGGCGCAGCAGTTCCAAGATTGCTTTGCCGCTTTTGGAATCGAGGTTGCCCGTTGGCTCATCGGCCAACACGATGTCCGGATCGGTGACGAACGCGCGCGCGATGGCGACGCGCTGCTGTTGGCCGCCCGACAGCTGATCGGGTTTGTGGCCGCGCCGATCGGTTAAGCCGACGAGCTCGAGCAGTTGATCGATCTGGGTGCGATACTCTGCGAGATTGCGGCCATCGATCAATAAGGGCAGGGTGATATTTTCTTCAGCGGTTAAGGTCGGCACGAGATTGTAGAATTGAAAAATGAAACCGACGTTGCGGCGGCGCACCAACGTCACTTCGTTGTCGTTTAACTTCGAGAGCGCTTTGCCTGCGAGCGTGACTTCACCGTCGCTCGCTCCATCGAGGCCGCCCAGCAAATGCAGCAGTGTCGATTTACCCGAACCGGACGGGCCCATGATTGCGACGAACTCGCCCTGCTCGACTTTGAATTCGACACGATCAAGCGCAATGACGCTGACTTCGCCCATGCGATATTGTTTGGTGACGTGACTGGCTTGAAGGATGGTCATGGTGTTCCTTACTTGGGCGTCATTGCGAAGAGGCCGACGTAGCAATCTTAATAATAATGATCTGAGATTGCCGCGCCGCTGCGCGGCTCGAAATGACGAGTGTTCTTATTAAAGAAAATGCGCCCAATGACTTCACGGGCGCGTTGTGATGTTACCACATCCTGTTGAGATCGCAAGTAACGCGGCGTCATTCCTCGCCTCACTCGTCGACATGACAACGACTAACACAATTTGACACGGTCAGACAATCAGGTATACTTTCCATCGCTGAATGCCCGCGGGATTATTGGATCAGGGAATGATACTCGACGCGTAACTTTGAAGCTGTGTAGTCACATGCAGAGTGGGGGGCGCAGCGCCGCGAGAGGCAATGCGCCTTTTTTGATCACAGTACAAGGAGCTCCTATGGCGAAACACGACGAAGAAGCAAAAGTCAAAGAAGGCAAAGTGGAAGTGGAAGGCGTCGTCATAGAGGCGCTGCCCAACACCATGTTCACCGTGAAACTGGAGAACGGCCACACGGTCATGGGTTATTTGTCAGGCAAGATGCGCCGCTATTACATCCGCATTCTGTTGGGCGATCGGGTGAAAGTGGAAATGTCGCCGTACGATCTGAGCAAAGGCCGCATCACCTATCGTTTCAAGAGCGGCGGCGGCCCCGCGCCCGAATTCTAATTCTTCTGCGCGATCAAGCACACCCAGTCTTTGTCTTGATGTCGATCGATCACGATCAAGCCCTGCGATTCTAGCGCTTTGCGCACACCGAGTTCCTGCGTATCGATCAAGCCGGTGAAGATCGCCCGCCCGCCCGATCGAACCACGCGCCCCAAATTTTCTTCGCACAATTGAATGATGATCTTGGCGAGAATGTTGACGACGATTAGATCGTAAGTCGCGTCATTTCTCGCGGCTGCTGCCAGCGAACCCGATCGGACTTCGATGATCCGATCGACGCCGTTGGCGATTGCATTTTCAGTTGCCGCTTTGATCGATAATGGGTCGATATCCACCGCCAAGATCGACCCCGCGCCCAACTTCGCTGCGCCGATCGCCAGGATGCCCGATCCGGTCCCTAGATCAAGCACGCTCATCTTCGGCTGCAAATATTTTTCGATCGCCGTCAAACACATTTGCGTTGTCGGATGCAAGCCCGTGCCGAACGCCATGCCCGGATCAAGTTCGATCACGATCTCGTGCGGCTTAGCTTCATATTCGCGCCACGAAGGCTTGATCACGAATCGATCGCCCAGATGCGCGACGTGATAATGTTCCTTCCAGGCATTCGCCCAATCACTTTCGCTCACCGTGCGGAACACCGGCGCGGCGATTGGCTTGATGTGGCTCAAATGCCACAGCCCTTCCTCGATCTGTTGCTTCTTAGTTTCCAATTCTGCATCTATCAAGAGATAAGCGCGAACGGCAACTGTCGATTCTAATTGTGCCGCATCGCCTTCGTCCGCGCCATTGATATCGCGCGCCAGCTGCTCGATCGCCACCCCGTTCGGCGCGTAGCGGCTCATCACTTCGGACACCGCCTCGGCCGTTTCGGCATCGGTCGTCACGCAGACTTCGAGCCACTCGTTCGATTGTTGATTTTCAATTGCGGATTGCGGATTTGATGTAGTCATGTGAAAAAGGAACGCCGACTTTAGTCGGCGCTCCTGATTTCCGTTGAAATTATTTCTCGGGTTGCTTGCGTTCATCCAACCAGTGTTGAATCGAGCGCTGGCTTTCTCCCGATGGCCGGCCCAGCAGCAACCCTTCCACACTCAGGTCTTCATCGAGATCGGGCCAATGGATTCCCTCGCCGCTGCCAATCAATCGCCAGTGGTTACGTTCTTGGGCAGCGCCATGAACAAGCCGAGGATACCAGGCGAGCGGAACAGCGATCGTGCGGCCATCGACAAGATCGACGGTCAGCGATTCATCAGTTACGCTCACAGTTTTTGCCTTAGCAATTTGAATTTCAGTCAGTGAAGAACTCATTCCATCTCCGTAATAATCTCTCTTCGTTTTGCTCGACCAACTTTTGAATGCGGTTAATCTCATTGCGGCCGAATCCACCGCTTTGCTGCAAGCGTACCGGCTTTAGCCAAAATTTTGCCTTGTTGTTTTCACGCTCGACATGAACATGAGCCGGCTCATCACGATCATCCGCGTAAAAGAAGAATCGATAAGGTCCCTCAAAGAAAATGGTTGGCATTGATCAAAATGTACCCGATCTGCGCCCAATCGTCAAATAGCAATACGGCGATCATATCATAAAAGAAACGCCGACATTGTCGGCGTTTCTGATCCCTAATCCCTGACGCCTGCTTCCCTACACCGTAAACATATCCTTTAGTTTATCGAGAAAGCCTTTTTCATTTTGTGGGATCACTTCTTTGCCCAGCGTCTTGGCTAACTTCGCAAACAACTCGCGTTGTTCGGGTGTGAGGTTGCTTGGCGTGACGA
>JBGQGR010000481.1:0-3274 GCA_041497495.1 Anaerolineae bacterium
CAATTGTTGGCGAGGGGGCTGTCGTGCGCGGCGAAGTGCCGGATGGATCGATCGCCGTTGGGATTCCAGCCCAAATCATCGGGCAGGTAACCGGCAAGCACAAAGAAGAATGGCAGTATTACAAAGACAAATATGCTGAACTCGCCTCGGTGCGTTACCCGAAAGGTTTGAAACGGATCGATTGACGAGTAATTGTTTCGACTTTCGATTCGAATTGCGGTATACTCTCCGACATGAAGATGCCAAATAAGGAAAATGCCGTCGTCGCAGAGTCAAAACTTAAAAGTTATTTATTGTCGGAAACACATTCAGTCGGTAAATCGAAGGCGAAATTCTTTATTGAGGCTGGCTTCGGTCGAGATACCCTTGAGGTTCTTGAACATAGCCTGATGGTGATTGCCAATCCGAAGAGGTTACCGAGGTCGTTTCATCGCTACATGGCGTCAAATATGTTATCGATGGAATGCTTGAGACGCCTAATAGACAGCAAATAGCTATTCGTACAATTTGGATTATCGATCGAGATAGAGATCGGCCAAGATTTGTGACGGCTTATCCAGCCTGATTGAATCGAAGGTGATCAAAATGATAAACGAGTTTGACACAGTTGTCTTAACACATGATATTCAAGAATACGGTCTGCGGCAGGGCGACATCGGTGCAGTGGTACATCGCTATGAAGATGGCGCAGCCTTTGAAGTTGAATTTGTCACTGCTGAAGGCAAGACGGTAGCAGTATTAACCTTGTCTCAAGCTGATGTTCGACCGATGGGTGCGCGGGAGATTTTACACGTGCGAGAAATGCCTGTGTCATACGGTCAGGAGATGCGGCGCAATTTGAAATAGCATTAACCGCATTTCATTTTTCTGGGAGGATGACCAAGATGTTGGTTGCTCAAGAAACAAAGACGATCGCGCTCCCGCTGACCCGCGACGATATTTTGCGCGATTATCAAATTGCTTACCGCAGCCGTCAGGCCAGCGTGATCGGTCGACGCGAAGTGATGAGCGGCAAAGGCAAGTTCGGCATCTTCGGCGACGGCAAGGAAATTCCACAAATCGCCATGGCGCGCGCGTTTCGTCATGGCGATTTTCGATCGGGCTACTATCGCGATCAAACGTTTATGCTGGCGATCAACGCGGTGACGATTCAGCAATACTTTGCCGAACTCTACGCGCACGCTGATTCGGACGCTGAGCCGATGACCGGCGGCCGCCAGATGAATGCGCACTTCGCCACGCGCAGTTTGAACGCCGACGGCAGTTGGAAAAGTTTGACAGCGATATACAACTCAGCCGCCGATATGTCACCGACAGGCGCGCAAATGCCGCGCTTAGTTGGCCTGGCTTACGCTTCCCGGCTGTACCGTGAACTCGATGAGCTGAAGCAGCTGACTGAGTTCTCGCATAACGGCGATGAGGTGGCATTTGGAACGGTCGGAAATGCGACGTGTGCCGAGGGCATGTTCTGGGAGACCGTCAATGCGATCGGGGTACTGAAAGCTCCGGCAGTCATATCGATCTGGGATGATGGCTTTGGCATCTCAGTGCCAAATGAATTTCAAATGGTCAAGCAGAATATATCGGAACTGCTGAAAGGTTTTCAACGCAAGCCGAATACGAACGATGGCTATGATATCTATGTGGTGAAAGCGTGGGATTATCCGGCGTTGATTGAAACTTACGCTAAAGCCGCCGAGATCGCCCGACGCGAACACGTGCCGGCGATCATTCACGTGATCGACGTGACACAGCCGCAAGGCCACTCGACCTCCGGCAGTCAAGAGCGCTATAAATCAAAAGAGCGTCTGAAGTGGGAAGAAGAGTTTGATTGCGTCCGCAAACTCCGCGAGTGGATCATTACACAAGGTGTGGCTACAATTGAAGACTTGAAGCATTTGGAAGAAACTGAACAGCAGCTGGTTGAGAAGCTGCGAGAGCAAGCCTGGGAGGCTTATCTCCAGCCGATCCAGCAGGACATGCACACGGTAGCGGACATGCTGGATGAGATCGCTACTCATTCGAGCAATGCCGAGCAACTCTCGCATATCAAGAATCGGATGTTGAGCCTCCCGACGCCGCTGCGCCGCGATCTGATGGTCACTGTGCGTGAAACGTTGTTTGCTTTGAGAGATGAAGACAATCCGATCAAGTATATCTTGATCAATTGGAAACAAAAACTTGAAGCGATCCAACACGATCGATATAGTTCTCACCTCTACAGCGAATCGGAAAATTCCGGATTGAAAGTACTAGAAGTCAAACCAATCTACACGGACAAATCCCCGCAGCTATCCGGCTTCGAAATTGTGAATGCGTGTTTTGATGCGATGCTGAAACGCGATCCGCGCGTGATTGCTTTCGGCGAAGACGTCGGCAAGTTGGGCGACGTCAATCAAGGTTTCGCCGGCTTGCAGGCAAAATACGGCGAACTGCGTGTCTCGGATACCGGCATCCGTGAAACGACGATCATCGGTCAGGCGATTGGCCTGGCGCTGCGCGGACTGCGTCCCATTGCGGAGATTCAGTATCTCGATTATTTGTTGTATGCGTTGCAGACTCTGTCCGATGATCTGGCAACGCTGCAGTGGCGCACGCACGGCGGTCAGAAAGCGCCCGTGATCGTCCGCACACGCGGCCATCGACTGGAAGGTGTGTGGCATTCCGGTTCATTGATGGGCGGCCCGCTGCATTTACTGCGCGGTATAAATATTCTCGTGCCGCGCAACATGACACAGGCAGCTGGTTTTTATAACACGATGTTATTGTCTGATGAGCCGGCCTTGATCGTCGAAGTGTTGAACGGCTATCGATTGAAAGAGCAGCTGCCGGACAACATCGGGGAGTTCACTGTGCCGATCGGTGTGCCGGAAATCCTGCGAGCAGGATCGGACGTTACGTTAGTCACGTATGGTGCGTGTTGCCGCATCGTCATGGACGCGGCGGAGCGCTTGAGCAAAGCCGGGGTTGAAGCGGAAGTGATCGATGTGCAATCGTTGCTGCCGTTCGACGTGCATAGCCGAATCGTCGAATCGCTGAAGAAAACAAGCCGCATCGTGTTCATTGACGAAGATGTGCCCGGCGGCACGACGGCGTATATGCTGCAAGAAGTAATCGAGAAGCAAGGCGGCTATTACTGGCTCGATTCGATCCCGCGCACCCTGTCGGGCAAAGCGCACCGGCCCGCGTATGGCTCCGATGGCGATTACTGGTCGAAGCCGAACGTCGAGCAGATTTTTGACGCGGCGTATGAGTTGATGCACGAAGCCGATCC
>JBGQGR010000482.1:0-3264 GCA_041497495.1 Anaerolineae bacterium
GTACATAAATGCTTCCGCAATAACAACGTTATTCTTCTTCGCCGTATCGATCAGCCGATCGACCTCGCTCGTTGTTAACGCAATCGGCTTTTCAACCAGCACATGCTTGCCCGCTTCCGCGCATTTAATTGACCACTCAGCGTGCATGTCGTTGGGCAACGGATTGTAGATCGCATCGATGTCTTTATCAGCCAACAGCGCTTCATACGAGCCATCAGCGCGTGGAATCTTCCAGTCCTTGGCATACGCCTCGGCCTTCGCTGTATCGCGGCTGGCCACCGCGATCAACTCCGATCGCTTGGATGATCGGATCGGTGGAATCACGGCCTTATTGATCCGCGCCGTACTCAACAATCCCCAACGAAGTTTATTCATGTCTCTCCATTGTCATTCTGAGAAATCCATCACGCCCTACTCGCTGCACTGTTGCCGCGATCTGTTGCGCGATCGATTCGGCATACGGCTGATAGATCGATCGCATTCCGGCGTAGATGTTGAAGTCGCAATACGAGTAGCGATGATGGCAGAAGGAAATGTGAATGTAGACAGCGAGCGAATCGCTGATCGCTGATGCCTGATCGCTAACTGCGCGTAGACTCTTTTCTTTTTCAGAAAAACTTGTAGTCGTCATTGTTCGTGTATCGTTCTGCCTATGCGAATGGAAGCGTTATTGCGATCCGCCGCAGGAGGCGGGGCTATCTCCTGATCGGTATTGAGATTGCTTCGCGGAGTTTATCCTGAGCGAAGTCGAAGGGCTCGCAATGACGATCGGATGAAGTATAAACTCATCGATCGATCGGGTCAAGCACACAAGTGTAACGTGTGCACGCAAGAGTTGTCAGGCGACGTAACGAATCATACGTGCGACAAGTATGTGCGTCTGCGTAAATCCTATGTTCACTGACAACCTTTGCGTGCACACAGTGTTACCAGCATTCACGCAGCACGTCATCACGCAGCACAAAAGTTCGTTGACACGCCTCCTAACACAAGGTACAATGCCGCGCCGATCAAATCATGCGCCTAAAACACCTCGAGCTGCAAGGCTTCAAAACATTCGCATCGAAAACCGAGTTCGTGTTTCCGACGGGCATCACGGCCATCGTTGGACCAAACGGTTCCGGTAAATGCGTCACCGGCGACACACTCGTCACGCTGGTCGATGGCCGCGATGTGCCTATTCGCGATCTCGTGCGCGCGGCAGCGCGCCAATCAACCGTGATCGAGCAGTTGGCAGACGGACAAATCGTTCACGCCAATCCTGATGATATCCACGTCCTGTCCCTTAATCCGGTTTCGCTTCGACTCGAGCCGCGTTCGGTGGCGGCTTTCATTCAACGCACAGCACCCGCCCATCTCCTGAAAATTCGCACTCGTTCAGGGCGAGAGATCATTGCCACACCTTATCACCCGCTTTTCACGTTAGAAGCAGGCCAGCTGCGTGCAGTTAAAGCAGAGGAAATAAAAGCAGGCATCCGTGTGGCCGTGCCACGCCGACTGCCTGTCTCAGGCCAGCCCATCGATCTACCGCTGTTGAAGACTTTGTCTTCTTTCCAAGAGAGCGACAATGTGTATGTTCCCTATTCTGAGCCGTTGCGCGCTTGGACCGATAATGGCCGCACCAAATTTGGAACTTGGTCCGCCTGGGCGCAAGCCGCAGCTGTTTCCCCTGTACGGATCAAAAGCATCCGCGATGGACAGGCACTCAATGTTTCCGCACTGGTCAAATTAAGTGAGGCCGCCGAAGCTTTTCCGGAAATTGATCGGCAACTCCAATCTCATACGGCGAACCCCATTCGCATGCCTTCAACCTTTACACCGGACGTGGCCCGTTTTCTCGGATTATTGATCGCCGAAGGCCGCAGTACTAATTCAAATCAAGTGTGGTTTGTCAATTCTGATCCAGCGATCAATGCGGACTTCGAGCGGCTGGCTCATAAAGTATTTGAGTTAGACGTTCAACGGTTGCACTACAAGCCCGGCGTGGAAGATAGTCTGATTTATTCGCGCACACTGCAAATGCTGCTGGCGCGATTGTTTGCCTTTCCCATCAATTCAAAATCGGCTGACAAAGCAATGCCGCCTCACCTGCTGCAAGCCGAGGCCGATACCCAATGGGCCTTTTTGTCCGGATTATTTGAAGGCGATGCCTACATTTGCCACCGAGCGAACACAGATTCCCATCGGCGTCAGTCATACATTCAGTACACCACTGCCAGCCCACAACTAGCGCGCCAAGTGGCTTCCATCTTGTTGCGGCTGGGCGTTCTCGCCTCAATCCGCTCGGCGCAGAAACACGCCACGAACACTGCCGAGAAAAAAAGCCGAACTTATTACTCGGTCTTTATTTATGGAACAGAGCAGCTGCGCTACGTCGCCGAGCATCTAGCCTTTGTCGGCGAGAAAGACCAAGCGCTCGAATTTTTGCGGCAACAAGGCTGCGCGTCAAATCCAAACCTTGATCTCGTGCCCGACGTTACTCCGCTCGTCAAAGAAGCCGCGCGCTTGGCAAAAGTCAACATCAAAACGAATCGCGCGAATCATCCTAAACTGGCCGCCTATGTCGAGAACCGCTGCGATGCCAGCCGGAATGGATTGCTAGAAGTAATCGAACAAATCGAGCAACTGGGAAGTTCGCTTGCGCCGGCGCGAGAGCATCTGAAACGTTTAACCACACTCGCCACTTCTGATATTTACTGGGACGAAATCGTCAGCATCGAACAGATCGAACCGCCCGATGAATGGGTTTACGATCTCAGCATCGATGTCACGCACAATTTTGTCGCGGGCAATATCATTGTTCATAATAGCAACGTCGCCGATGCGATCCGCTGGGTATTAGGCGAACAAGTCTTCTCCGTGCTGCGCGCCAAGAAAACCGAAGACCTCGTCTTCGCGGGCAGCGAACATCGACCGCGCTCCGGTATGGCCGAAGTCTATCTCACGCTCGACAACTCCGACGGCTTCTTCCCGATCGATTTCAGCGAAGTCGTCGTCGGCCGCCGCGCCTATCGCGACGGCGAAAATGAATACATGCTTAACGGCAGCAAAGTGCGATTGCGCGATGTCAGTGAACTGCTATCGAAGACAGGGCTTGCCCAGCGAACTTACACAGTTATCGGTCAGGGCTTGGTCGATCAAGCCTTGTCGCTCAACTCCGAAGAACGCCGCGCCTTGTTCGAAGAAGCCGCAGGCATCTCGATGTATCGCCACAAACGCGAAGATGCCATTCGCAAACTCGAAGAGACCAATCGCAATCTTGAA
>JBGQGR010000483.1:0-3258 GCA_041497495.1 Anaerolineae bacterium
ACACGGCGCGGCCGGCGCTGCCAAAGGCGGTAAAGGCCGAACTGTCTTCCTCGGCAAAGCTGCACGACGGACTTTGTGGCGTTATCTGGCTGACCGCGAGGACGGAAACGATCCCGAAGCGCCACTCTTCCTTGTGAAATATGATCGACCGATGAACAAGGGGGCGCTTCGGCTTTTAATCATGCATTTGGGTCAAAAGGCCGGCATTGAGAAGTGTCATCCCCACCGCTTCCGGCACACCTTCGCGATCACATATTTACGATCCGGTGGTGACTTGTTTACGCTCCAGTCCCTGCTCGGTCACAGCACACTTGATCACGAAGCCGTGGACGCTGAATAAAACGACGGGGCTGGCGAGCGTGTTTGTGAAGTATCGTGACGCCGCCGGCAACGAGTCGCTGGTGTACGCCGCGACGATTCACGTCGGGCCGGGCAGCCACGGCTTGCACGATATCTTCCTGCCTGTGATCAAGCGTTGATCGCCAGTAAGAGGACTGCACCCGCGTCGTTGAGCGAAACGGCGCGGGGGGCATATCGGACGGGGCGCTCGATCTGGCAAACGGCGGGCAGGGCGCGGCGAGCGGCGCCCCAACAAGTATCGCACCAACAATCTCAATCCTCGAAAGAAAGCGCCGCAACTAAAATCGTTGCGGCGCTTCTCAGTCTGTTTAACATTCTTGTATCACAACTTACTCATCGCCCATGCCCGCGCGGCGCAGGCTGCTCCTTCACTTTGACCCGCGAACCTTTCTTCGCGGTCGCAGCCACATTCGATCGACGACCGCGCACTGCGCTCGCTCCTCGCCCGATGATCGCCGGCACGAAGAACAACACTAACAGCGCGGCCAGACCTCCGGCGAACAACGGCCAATTGGACTTGTCGGCCACTTCAGGCACCAGGCCGCCGGGATTGTAGCCCGCTTGCACACCCGCGCCTGCATCGGCGAGTGAGACCGTCAACGATCGCTGCACACCGTCGCGCAGCGTCGAAGGCGAATTGTAAGTGATCGCATATTCGCTTTGCAGCGCGCGGCCAGTGCTGGCATACAAATCGCGCAGCGCCGTTGCATTGTTCGCGTAAGCATACGCACCGCCAGCGCGCGCCGCCAGTGATTGTAAGCCCGCTTCATCGATGCCGGCGATCGAGCCGCGCCCTTGTGCGGGTTCACCTAACCCGATCGTCGATATCGACAATCCGGCCGGACCGATTTGTTGGATCACATTATCGGCCGTGTGCGTGCTCTTGTTATCCAGCCCATCGGTCAACACGATGATCGCCTTGCGCCCTTGAATCGCGCTCAGGATGTCGACCGATTTCGTCAGCGCATCATACATCGCCGTATCGCCGCCCGCCTGTTGATTATCAATCGCCGTATCGAGCGCGCCGTGATCATCGGTGATCGAGTGTGGATAGTTGACTTGCGTGTTGAACGTCACCAGTCCCGCTCGATCGCCGGGCCGCAGTTGATCGACAAACGCTTTAGCCGCAGACTTGGCCGTGTCCAATTTGCCCGCCGACGCCATGCTGCCCGACACATCGATCACCAGCAGCGATGTCACCCCTTCGACTTGCCCCGCGCTGTTGATCTGACTGCTTTGTATCGGCGCGCCATTTTCCGATAGCACGATGCGGTAGGGATCGATCCCGATCGGCCGGCCGTTCGCATCCGTGACTGAAACATACACCGTCACTTGCGGAAAGTGCGAGGTGTCAACCTGCGTTACATGGATCTGCGGCTGGCTCGATTGTGGCAGCGGCGCAAATCCAGTCAGAGCGATCACGCACCCGATGGTTACACTGACCCGAAAGAGTCTATTGATTGTTTTCATATGTCCCTCTCGTTTCGTACACGGACTACCGGGTTGTCACCCTGAGCGATAGCGGAGGGTCTCGCACCATTCGCGAGATGCGGCGTGCCTTCGGCATTCCGCATGACAAGCGAAGATCCTGTCCGTATTCAAGAAATATTTCTTGTCGTTACCGCTTGGCGTGATACACCAATTCCGTATTGCCGATGCGAATCGTCTGCCCATCGGACAACGTCGTCTGTTCGATCTTGCGATTGTTGACGAACGTGCCTTGCAGGCTGATGTCCTTCAACATGAAATGCGTGCCCGCGCCCTTCAACATCGCATGTTGCGGCGCGATGTCGGGATCGGGTAGCACGATTTCGGACTTCAAGGCACTGCTGCCGATGATTGCCGTCGGCCCATTGGGCTTCAAGAACTTATCGAGGATGAACTCGGTGCCCTTGAGTTTGCCGGAGGTGACTTGCAGCCAAGCGCGTGATAGCAGCACCGTTATCAGCGCGACGAACAGCCCCACGGCTGCGCCTAACAACACCAGACCGGTGCCCTTCGCGGTTGCCGGATTGGAGAACCAACTGCGTGCGCCTTCCAACAACGCCCCGCCGATCACTCCGCCGATGAAGCCGCCGATCGCGCCTTTCCACATTTGGGTTCCGCCCGTGACGCCTTCCGCTAAACCGATCAACAGACCGAACACACCCCAGCCTAACATTCGACCCGGCACGCCTGCGCCGACGGCTTGAAACAAGAACTCGCCCAGCGGCAAACCGATCGCTCCGGCGACCAACCCGATCGGCCCGCTTTTGATCATCGCGCGAAAGGCATGGCCGGCATTGCGCATGACTGCGCCTTCGGTCGCGCCGACCAGCAGACCGACGCACAAGCCGATCAGTCCGCCGACGATCGCATCGCTGATATAGATGTTCGCGAACGACAAGCCCGCCAAGTTGCTGATCTGCCAACCGAGCAGGCCGCCGATCGCGCCGAGGATCGCGTAATAGTATGCTCGCATGCGTCTACTCATTTTCTTCTATACCTCCCCACATCTCGTATTCTTCCTCCGGCTGAAGGTTACGCCAGTTCACACCACTGGCTTTGACCGGATAGGTGAGTTCGTAGAATCCAAAGTATCGATGGGGATCGAGCGTGCCATCGGTTTGACGGATGAAGAAACCGCCCGCCGATGAATGCGGCTCGATCACCAGTGCTACCTGCCACGGCTCATGAAAGAAAGAATCGTGCAGCCAGGTATCGTAGCGCGACAGAAACACACCCATGCGCGGATGCGTGTGAAACCAGCCTACCATCTGCTTAGTCGGATAACGTTCTTCAAGCTCGGCGTTCAGCGCGACCAGCGTGTCTTGCGTGAACGTCAAGTATGCACTGCCGTGCCGGGTGTGCTGGGCGCGCAGGATCGCATCGATCACGATGAATTGCTCACCGGTGTGA
>JBGQGR010000484.1:0-3256 GCA_041497495.1 Anaerolineae bacterium
CGATATCGACATCGCGCAGGCCGGTAAGTTGAAATCGATCTTGCAGATCGCTCAAGAGGTCGGCTTGAAGGAAACCGATCTGGAATTATTCGGACCCTATAAAGCGAAAGTGCATTTGGATGTGCGCGAGCGATTAGCCAAGCGGCCGAACGGCAAGTACATCGATGTGACCGCGATCACGCCGACGCCGCTGGGCGAAGGCAAGACCACGACGACAGTGGGTTTATCGCAAGCGCTCGGCTCGCATTTGGGCCAAAAAGTTTTCACGAACATCCGCCAACCTTCGCAAGGCCCGACGTTCGGCATTAAGGGCGGCGCGGCCGGCGGCGGCTATTCGCAAATTATTCCGATGGAAGATTTCAATCTGCACTTGACCGGTGACATCCACGCGATTACCGCGGCCAATAACTTGATGGCCGCCGCGATCGATGCGCGCATGCTGCATGAACGCGCGCAGGCCGACGACGATAAACTCGCCAAGAGCATGACGGCTGATGGCAAGTTCACACCATCGCAAAAGATGCGCTTGAAGAAACTCGGCATTAAAGGTGAAACGCTGGCCGATCTCTCGACCGAAGATAAGCGCCGCATGTTTCGTCTCGACATCGATCCGGTCAGCATCACCTGGCAGCGCGTGGTGGACATCAACGATCGAATGCTGCGCAAGATTCAGATCGGCCTTGGCGATGAAGAGAAAGGCAACGAGCGCTTCACCGGTTACGACATCACCGTTGCTTCGGAGATCATGGCGATCCTCGCGCTGACCACCGGCATCGAGGATATGCGCCGGCAGTTGGGCGCGATGGTCTTCGGCACCAACACGCGCGGCGAGGCACTGACCGCGGAAGATTTGGGTGTGGCGGGCGCGTTGACGGTCTTGATGAAAGACGCGATCATGCCGAACCTGATGCAGACGCTGGAAGGCACGCCTGCCTTCGTGCATGCCGGGCCGTTCGCCAACATCGCACACGGCAACAGCTCGATCGTGGCCGATCAGATCGCGTTGAAACTCGTGGGCAAAGATGGCTACGTCGTGACTGAATCGGGCTTCGGGGCGGACATCGGCATGGAAAAATTCATGGACATCAAATGCCGCTATTCGGGTTTGATCCCGGATGTCGTCGTGCTCGTCGCAACGATCCGCGCGTTGAAGATGCACGGCGGCGGGCCGAAGGTCGTCGCGGGCAGACCGCTCGACAAAGTGTACACAGATGAGAATCTGGGACTGCTTGAAAAGGGCATGCCCAACATGGTGCGGCACATTCAAAATATCAAACGCTTTGGCGTACCGGTCATCATCGCGGTGAACTCGTTCGCCACCGACACCGATCGGGAAAT
This sequence comes from Anaerolineae bacterium, assembly GCA_041497495.1. GTDB lineage: Bacteria > Chloroflexota > Anaerolineae > Fen-1058 > Fen-1058 > JBGQGR01. Next base: position 1,339 of record JBGQGR010000484.1, read on the forward strand.
TGAGCTTGTCCGCAAGTTTGCGATCGGAGCGGGCGCGGAAGGCGCGTACAAGTGCACGCACTGGATGCACGGCGGCCTCGGCGCGATCGATCTGGCGCAGGCGGTGATGGCCGCGGCCAAGCTGCCAAAGAAATTCAAGTTCCTGTATCCGCTCGATATTTCGATCAAGGACAAGATCGATGCGATTGCCAAGTTCTATGGCGCGGCCGGGGTGGACTACTCGCCGGAGGCCGAAGCGAAAGTGGAACTGTATACGCGGCTTGGTTTCGACAAACTGCCGATCTGCATGGCGAAGACGCACTTGTCCTTCACCGACAAACCGGAGATCAAGAATGCCCCGACCGGTTTCCGCCTGCCCATTCGCGACATTCGCGCGAGCGTGGGCGCGGGCTTCTTGTATCCGCTCGTCGGATCGATGCGCACCATGCCGGGCCTGCCCACTCGACCGGTGTTCTTCGATGTCGATCTTGACTTGAAGACGGGCAAGGTGCTGGGGTTATTCTAGCCCCATCCAACCTACTCCTGCACACAGCAGGCAGGATCTTCGACCTCCCCGCGATTTGATCACGAGGGAAGAAAATAAATGAAAATCTCCCGAAGGTTACTTCAACCCTCGGGAGATTTTTTTGTCAGGATATATTAAAGGTTTTAGGCTCATCCGCCTTTAGCGGGAGACAATCAGATTTTGGACGCAGATTCTGCAGATGGCGCAGAGAAAAAGTGAAATCTGCGTTCAGCAGCGTCCTAATTTCTATGCGGATTGAATAATGATCCCGTCAGAGTCAGGACAGTCAGGTTTTACTTCTTGGTAAGCTTCGGGCCCTGCTCGGCTGTCCTATTTCGCGGACATCAGGCTCAACACCGCGCCCAGTCCATTGACCTTCAACGTCCAACGACTGCCGATCACGAACTGCGTAAAATCCGGCGCAGTAGTTGGAAAATAATAATACTGTTTGTTCTCCGCTGCTAAGGTCACCGTGTAGGCTTCTGTGTGATCGCCATCACGCTGACCGAGACCCAGGCTGAGATTCGGCCAGGCCGGATCCAGATCACTGCCACGCGCCACCAGCGCATCGACGACCGTCCACTCCTGCTGCGTGTATGCGCACCAGTTGTCTTTAACCTCATACTTGCAATCTTGAACGACCTTGCCCGTGCCATTGCCTTGATCGATCGTATACGGTGTGCCGCAAATCTTATCGGCATTCGGCGCAGGATTATCCTGCGTGCTGCGAACTTTCTGCGAACAGGCGCCGATCAGCGCACCGGCCAGAATTTGATCCCGCCATGTTTCGTGCGCAACCGGCCGCTGCTCCAGAAGCCCGATCGTGCGCTGCCACTCAACGGCTTGCACAGAGGCAGACGTATCGGTCGTGCGCGTCAACAACAAGAACAGCACCACCGCCGCGGCCAGCAAGCCGATCGCGATAAACTTGCCGCCTTTCGCAGCGGGTGCCGCCGGTCGAGGCTGGGTAGTATCGGACTTGCGTTGGGCCAGACTGCTCCCGCAGTTTTTGCATTTGAGCGCACTGGCCGGATTCATCTCGCCGCAAGACGGGCACTTCACATCCGGCGCTGCCGCCGTCGAAAATGCGCCCAGCACATTACCCGTCTGGCGCTTGGGCGCAGCGGCCAAATCCGCTCCGCATTGCGAACACATTTTGGCATCCGCGGGATTGCGTGTGCCGCAAGACTGACATTGAATATCCGGTCCGCGCTGAGCCTTGAGCAGATCGTCTTTGTCGGTGATCAACTGCTGCTGAGCCGGGAGATCGAACTTGCCCTGCTCGGCCATCGGACCGCCGCAGTTGGAACAGAGACGGGCTGTGCCGAGATTTTTCGATCCGCAGCGTTTGCAAATCCATACCAGATTGGTGTAACCGACTGTTTCTTGAGGCATAGTTTTCTCCGCAAATCA
>JBGQGR010000485.1:0-3253 GCA_041497495.1 Anaerolineae bacterium
ACGCATCGGTCGTGGGATCGCACCACAACGCATGGACGACGATCAGATCGCTGACCATGGTGATGAACGGCTTGCGGATGCCGATGTGATCCATCGCCAACAAAACCGGATAGACATACAGCGGCTGCACACACACGATGGCATCGCATGGTTCCTGCGCCATCTTCAGCGCAGAGGTGCGGACGTACGGCCACCATGATTTCATGAAGCGCTGCGCGCGTGTCGGTTCATTGAGCGCGCTGTAACCTTTGCCCCACGTTTTTCTAAAACTGGTCATGAACGGATACATATCGTCGAGGTGGCTGACCGGGAAGGGCGCGTAGGCGCGCAGGCCGTCGAACAACACTGGATCGACCGCGTCACCATAGCGATGGCGCAGTCCTTCGGCCAAGGCTTGTGACGCGGCGCGATGTCCGCCGCCGGTATCGGCCATGAGGAGCAGAAGACGTAGAGGTTTACTCATAAGGCAACATGATCAACCCTGCATGATCGTTGCGGTTGCGATTATACCAGAATTAAAGGATGAAGGATGAAAAGTGAAGAGTGATAAGGTGTGATCGATCCGTCATTGCGAGCGCAGCGACACTTGCACCGTCGTACGACGGAGCAGTGCAGGTGAGCAATCGCATTGGATTGAGTGAAACCGGTTGGGCTGAGTTGCTGTCTCGATCGGTTGACCGTTGCCCGATCGGACGATACAATCATATTTGCCCTTTGCCCCACCCTAACCCTCCCCTGACGATTTCATACTGAGTAGATAATGGTAGTTCACAAAGCCATCGTCAGGAGAGGGAGGAAAACCAGAATTCGAAGATCAGAGATCGGGAATTAGAAATGACTCCCATCATCCTTGCGGATCATTTATCCAAACACTACGCGGTGCATCAGAAAGAGCCGGGCTTCGCCGGCACGATGCGATCGTTCTTCCACCGCAAGACTATTCAAGTCAAAGCGGTGAACGATGTGACCTTCACGATCGAACCGGGCGAAATGGTGGGCTTCCTCGGCCCGAACGGCGCAGGCAAAACGACGACTTTGAAAGTTTTAGCGGGCTTGTTGTATCCGACGAGCGGCCGCGCCGAAGTGTTAGGCTTCACGCCGAACGAACGCCGATCGGCTTATCTCAAACAGTTTACGCTAGTGATGGGCCAGAAGAATCAATTGATCTGGGATTTGCCCGCGCTCGAAACTTTCCTCGTGAACAAAGCGATCTACGAGATCCCCAACGATCAATATCAAGCCACGCTGAAAGAACTCAACGATCTATTGGAACTCGATCCGCTGCTGAAGAAGCAGGTGCGGAAACTTTCTTTGGGCGAGCGCATGAAATGCGAGTTGGCCGCAGCGCTGCTGCATCGACCGAGCGTGCTGTTCCTCGACGAACCGACGATCGGCCTTGACGTGACGATGCAGGTGGCGATCCGCGATTTCATCAGCGAATACAATCGGCGGCATGGCGCTACCGTGTTATTGACCAGCCACTACATGGCCGATGTGACCGCGCTGACCAAGCGCATCATCGTGATCGATCACGGCAGCTTGTTATACGACGGCGATCTGCGCGCGTTGGTCGAACAAGTTGCGCCGTATAAACTGCTATCGATCGTGATGCATGATGTATCTTCGAAGGCCGGACTATCGAAGTACGGTGAGATCGAATCAATGGAAGGTGTGAAGGCAACGCTGCGGGTGCCGCGTGATCGAGCGACGGAGATCGCTTCGAGATTGTTGAATGACATCAAGTTAGATGATGTGCTGATCGAAGAGCCACCAGTGGAGGACATTATCCGGCAGGTATTCGCGGAGAGCAAAGCGGCGCGTGCGTTGGAAGAGAAGCAGATTGATGATGAGTGACAAGCTCGATCCTTCTTAGCGGACTCGGCCTAACCCCGCTTGGCTGGTCAATTTCTGCCTGGCATCGCTCAACAGCCACCAATGGGATTGACTCAGATAAATTCGGGTGTACACTGATCGATGTAGGGGGATCGCTCTTTAAGACGATACACACCATACAAATTCATCAAGCCAGGGGAAGAGTCATATGAAGGAGCACTATGGCTGAATCCCTTCTAAATGATGAGATCGACAGTCTGGCCAGCATGCCAGCTGGCACCATCACCTTCCTCTTCACCGATATTCAAGGCTCCACTCAACTCCTCGAACGCTTGCGGGAGCAATACGCCGTCGTCCTCGCCGAGCAACGCGATGTGCTGCGCGCCGTCTTTGCCAAATACAATGGACATGAAATCGATACGCAGGGCGATGCCTTCTTTGTCGCCTTTCCGCGCGCGCTCGACGCGGTGACTTGCGCCGTTGAAGCCTAGCGGGCGCTGGCTGCGCACACCTGGCCGCAGCAGATCAAGGTGTATGTGCGCATGGGGCTGCATACCGGCGAACCGATCCTCGCGCGCACCGGCTACGTCGGGATGGATGTTCACCTCGCGGCGCGCATCGGCGCGGCCGGACATGGTGGTCAAGTTCTGCTCTCGCAGACTACACGTGGTCTGGTCTATCAAGACCTGCCCGGTGGAGTGAGTGTGCGCGATCTGGGTGCGCATAAACTAAAAGACATTCGCCACCCGCAACAAATCTATCAGATTGACATCGAAGGTCTGGCCGGTGAGTTTCCGCCATTAAAAACGTTGGCGACCGGCGAAGAACCACCCACCTCTGGTAATTCCCCTTTCAAAGGACTGCAGTTCTTTGACGAAGCCGATGCCGATTTGTTCTTCGGACGCGAAGCAATGACGGCGCAGTTTGTCGATCGGCTTCAGGCTCAACGCTTTCTGGCGATCATCGGCGCCTCGGGCAGCGGCAAATCCTCGATCGTGCGTGCCGGGTTAGTGCCTGCCCTCAAACGCCAACAGCCCTTAAATACACATTGGCACATTCACGTCATCACCCCGACCGCGCATCCGCTCGAAGAAGTAGCCGCGAGTTTGACGCATGGCTCCGAATCAGTGACAGCGACATCGACCTTGATCGATGATCTGGCGCGCGATCAACGCAGCCTGCATTTGTATGCGCGGAAAAACAATCAAGCAACGCGATTGCTGGTGGTGGTCGATCAATTTGAAGAACTGTTTACGCTTTGTCGCAATGAAACCGAACGCCAAGCCTTTGTCGATAACCTGCTGTATGCCCAAGCCGCTGAAGGCAGCGCGACGACAATTGTCATTGTGCTGCGCGCTGACTTTTACGAACATCTGGCGCAGTATGCGGCCTTGCGCGAAGCCGTCGCGAAGCATCAAGA
>JBGQGR010000486.1:0-3252 GCA_041497495.1 Anaerolineae bacterium
CCGCGATGCGCGCTTCCTGTTGTATGGCGGCGGCACAAGCGAGATTTTGCGCGGCATCATCGCGAAAGAATTGGGCGTGTGAGATTCAGCGGGGTCAAACACAGGAGAGCAAATGAAAACTCGTGGCTTGACGTTTGAACAATTCAATCTCGGCGATGTGTTCATATCACAAGCGCGCACCGTGACCGAAACCGACGTGGTGAACTTTGCCGGGCTGTCCGGCGATTTCAATCCGCTGCATACCGATGAAGAATTTGGCAAGACCACACCGTTCGGCGAGCGCATTGCGCACGGCATGTTGATCGCCGCGATGGCGACCGGCATGTCAAACTGGACGGGCGTGTTTGAAGGCACGACCATCGCCTTGATGGAGCAGCTGATTCAATACAAAGGCATCGTCAAATTTGGTGACACGGTTCATCTTGAACTGAAAGTGGCGGAGAAGAAAGAAACCTCCAAGCCCGATCGCGGCATTGTGTTCTTTGAGACGCGCGTGCTCAATCAAGATGGCAAAGCCGTGATCGAGGGTCGCTGGACTTTAATGATGAAGCGCAGCAATGGACAATGATCAATTAGCAATTAACAATGAGCACTAGGCAATCATAGAAAGGGTATACGTCATGAGACTTCAAGATAAAGTTGCACTGATTACCGGCAGTGGCGGCGGTATTGGCCGGGCCATCGCGATCCGCTTTGCGCAAGAAGGCGCAGCGATAGTGTTGGTCGATCTGGACGAAGCCGGCTTGAACGAAACGGCCCAGCTGATCACCGCGGCGGGTGGCAAAGCGATCGTGGCCGTTGGCAATGTGACCAAGCGATCGGAAGTGCAGCAGATGATCGACACGGCGATCCAGACCTTCGGCCGATTGGATATCGCCATCAACAACGCCGGTATTACGCGCGACGGTTTGACGGTGCGCATCAAAGATGGCGAAGTCAAAGCGATGACGGACGAGCAATGGGACGCGGTGCTTGAAGTCAATCTCAAAGGCACGTGGCTGGTCTCGCAGCTGGCCGCGGTGCCGATGATGAAACAGAAGTATGGCCGCATCGTCAACACGGCTTCGGTGGGCGCGCTGGGGAATATCGGGCAAGCGAACTACGCCGCATCAAAAGCAGGCGTGATCGGCTTGACCAAGACCCTCGCCTTGGAGTGGGCGCGCTTCAACATCGCCGTCAACTGCGTGGCGCCCGGCGGCACGAAAACGCGCATGACCGCCGCGATCCCGGAACCAGTCGCCGCCGCGTTGATCGATCGCATCCCGCTCAAACGGTTCGCCGAGCCGGAAGAGATCGCGGCCGTTCATTTGTTTCTCGCCAGCGACGAGGCCTCCTTCATCACCGGTGAAGTGATCTTTGCCGATGGCGGACAAACTGTCGGCGCATGAGGCCGACTGACCCACAGGAGTGATCATGTTTGAAAATGTTTTCATCCCTTACAGCGGATATTGGTGCACGCCTTTTGTGAAGTGGCAGGGCAACTTTGCCAGTCTACATCCGTTGACCTTCGCCGCGGATATGACCAAGCGCGCCTTGGCCGATCGCCAGATTGATCCGAAATCGTTCGAGGCGTTGTATCTGGGCATGACCGTGCCGGCGAAGAGTTCGTTTTACGGTGCGCCCTGGCTGGCCGGATTGATCGGCGCTGAAAAAATCACCGGCCCGACCATCAATCAAGCCTGCGCCACTTCCGCGCGGGTGATCGGCGATGCCGCGCACGATGTCGAAACCGGCAATGGATCAGATCGATCGATCTTGTGCATCACCGCCGATCGAACATCGAACGGGCCGCATGTGATCTACCCCAACCCGATCGGGCCCGGCGGCAAACCGGAGGCCGAAGACTGGGTGTGGGACAACTTCAATTGCGATCCTTTTGCGCGCAACACGATGCTCGAAACGGCGGAGAACGTCGCGCGCGAATGCGAGATCACGACGGAGGAACAGCACGAAGTCATGCTGATGCGTCACGGGCAGTATCAAGCTGCGCTCAAAGACGAGGCGGCCTTTCATCGACGTTACATGCTCACGCCGGTCGAAGTGAATCCGTCCGGCAAAAAAGTGATCGCCGCCGTGAAAGATGATGAAGGTGTGTTTCCAACCACAGCGGAAGGCCTGCTAAAACTCAAGCCGGTCATGCCAAATGGCACGGTCACCTTCGGCGCGCAGACCTATCCCGCCGATGGCAATGCCGGAATGATCATCACGACCAAAGGGCGCGCGGCTGAACTCAGCCGCGATTCAAAGATCGAAATTCAGATTTTGAGTTTCGCGCAGGGCCGCGTCAAATCAGGCTTCATGCCGATGGCGAATGTGCCCGCCGCCCAACGCGCGCTCGAATTGGCTAACGTACGCATCGCCGAAGTGAAGACTATTAAGACGCACAATCCCTTCGCCGTGAATGACATTTATTTTTCGCGTGAGATGGGCGTGAAGAAAGAAGCGCTGAACAACTACGGCTCGTCGTTGATTTGGGGACATCCGCAGGGACCCACCGGCATGCGCTCGATCATCGAATTGATTGAAGAGCTGGTGCTGCTGGGCGGCGGCATCGGCTTGTTCACCGGCTGCGCCGCTGGTGATAGCGCGGCGGCGATCGTGTTGAAGGTGGCCGGTAAAAGATGATCATGAAACCGATTCGTGTATTGATTGCTAAACCCGGCCTCGACGGCCACGATCGCGGCGCGAAAGTTGTCGCGCTGGCACTGCGTGATGCCGGCTTCGAAGTGATCTACACCGGGCTGCATCAGACGGTCGAGCAGATCGTCGAAGCGGCACTGCAGGAAGACGTCGACGTGATCGGCCTGTCGATCTTATCGGGCGCACACGTGCCCATCACCGAAAAGTTGATGAAGCGACTGCATGACGCTGATCTCGATGACACACTCGTGCTCGTCGGGGGCAACATTCCTGATCGAGATGTTGATGCACTCAAAGCATTAGGCGTAGCGGGCGTGTTTCCTACCAGCAGTGAGTTTAACGCAATGGCCGCCTTCATCCGCGAACGAGTGGCTAAGAAAGAAACGGTGGCGTGAGTTATGCCAGACAAAATTCGTGACGTGATCTTAGAATCAGGCATTGCCGTCAAGCCGGTGTATGGCCCCGATGATCTCGATCCGGCGCGCAAGATCGGGCAGCCCGGCGAGTTTCCATTCACGCGCGGCATTCATCCGTCGATGTACCGCGCTCGCCCGTGGACGATGCGCCAGTACGCAGGCTTCGGCACACCGATCGAGACGAACGAACGCTTCA
>JBGQGR010000487.1:0-3251 GCA_041497495.1 Anaerolineae bacterium
CCTATCTTAGCCGACTACCTCGATCGATTGACGACCGTGCACAAGGATATGAACGCCGCCCTGCGCGATCTGCCCCTCCCCGCGCTCGATTGGTCGCCCGGCCCGGAGATCAACTCCCTCGCCGTTTTGGCCGCACATACGGCCGGATCGGAACGCTATTGGATCGGCGACGCGGCCGGGCAAGAACCATCGCAACGCGATCGAGCCATGGAATTCAAAACCGCCGGAGTCGATGCCGCTATCTTGATCGCGCGGCTTGATGCGTCGTTAACCCACAGTCAAAGTGTCTTGAAGCGCTTGACGCCGGCCGATCTCGAACGAATCACCAACACCACGCACGACGATCGATTGGTTAGCGTTGCTTGGGCATTGCAGCATGCACTAGAGCATGTGTCAGTCCATCTGGGACACATGCAGATCACGCGGCAGTTGTGGGATCAGACTCATCCTTAAGCGCGAGCGACGAGCCGATCTTTGTTCTGGCTGCGAGTCATAGCGCTTGAGAGCGTACGATATACCACGTTCAATGATTAAATTCCATCAGGTGGAAACGAAGCGACTTCATAAGAGTCGCCTCTTTTGTCGTTGATCATCCAGCTGCATAATTTCAAGGGTATAATATGGCATCAACATTATCGACTAATAGTTGAAATGCCAAAAACCTCACGCGGCCAACCTCACACAGAACGCACTTCGTCTGCCAAGAAAAAACCGGCGAGCATTTCCGCCGATCTCGTCGCCGCCAATCGTAAGTTGCGGCGAGAGATCGCCGAACACAAGCATGCGGACGAGCAACTGCGTCTGTTATCGAAGGCTATTGAGCAGAGTCAGTCGACTGTGGTAATCACCGATCCCAATGGCCACATCGAGTACATCAATCCCAAATTTGTCCAGCTAACCGGCTATTCCGTCGAAGAAGCGCTAGGGCAAAATCCGCGCATGGTGAAATCGGGCGAAACATCCCCCGAAGAATACAAGCGCTTATGGGCAACAATCACAGCCGGCCAAGCCTGGCATGGAATATTCCACAACAAAAAGAAAAGTGGCGAACTATACTGGGAGGAAGCGAACATCTCGCCCGTGTTCGATGCAAACGGACAGATCACACATTTTGTCGCAGTCAAAGAAGACATCACCGAACGGAAGCAGGCCGAGCAGGCTTTGCGGGAGAGTGAAGAAAGAATTCGCTCCATCCTGGAAACGACTGTCAATGGCATCATCACCATTAACGAACGGGGTATTGTTGAAAGCATTAACCGTGCCGCCAGGTCAATGTTTGGTTATGCTGAAAACGAGGTCATCGGCCAGAACATCAAGATGTTAATGCCAGACCCCTATCACACCGAACACGATGGTTATCTTGATAATTATCTGCGTACGGGCACGAAAAAGATCATTGGCATCGGACGTGAGGTTACCGTGCTAAGAAAAAATGGCACAACCTTTCCGATGAGCTTGGCCGTGAGCGAGGTGCGTGTTGGGGACTTGCATCTCTTCACCGGTATTGTCCAGGACGTCACCGAGCGCAAGCAAGCTGAACAATTTATAGAACGCGAGAAACAAAAATATGAAGAGCTGTTCAACACAGCCCGGCGCCAGGCGCAAGAAATGGCTTTGCTCAACGAGGTCCAAACCGCGCTCGCCCGCGAAGTTGATCTGTCCGATTTAATTCGCACCGTCGTCGAAGCAATTGCTAAAGCATTTGGCTATACCCAAGTGAGTGTTTACCTGCGGCAGAATGATGTCCTGCGCATGCACGATCAAGTCGGTTATGAGCACCCCATTTTGGAAATTCCGATGACGCAAGGCGTGATGGCCCGCAGCGTGCGCACCGGATCGGTGATATACCTGCCGGACGTCCGCAGTGATCCCGATTTTATTGGGGCTATCGTTGGAATCAATTCGGAGATTTGTGTCCCGTTATTTGATCAGCAGCAAGCAGTCGGTGTGCTGAACGTAGAAAGCACCATTGGCAATCTTTTAACCGAAGCCGACGTGCGGCTGATCAGTGTCTTGAGCCAACAAGTGAACATCGCGCTTGGACGCGCACGTTTGGTTGGCGAGCTGCGACGTCAAGCCGAGGAACTTCATACACGCAATATTGACCTGGACACTTTCGCTCATACGGTGGCACATGATCTTAAAAGTCCAATCAGTGCCGTCATCGGCTTTAGTGAATTGTTGCTCACAGACTATCGCGATCTGCCTGAGACCACGGTGCAAGAATCACTTCAAAATATTCTGTACAGCGGAAAAAAGATGGATCAGATTATTGAAGAGTTGATGCTACTGACCGGCGTGCGTCAGCAGGAGATTGTACCTGCGCTGATCGATATAGGCAGCACCGTCAACGACGCATTAAAAAGCTTAAGCGATGTCATTCAACAGACCGGCGCTCAGACCAGTGTACCCGATCAAGCGTCCTGGCCGCAGGCGGTTGGTTATGCACCATGGATCGAGCAAGTTTGGATCAACTATCTCAGCAATGCGCTCAAATACGGCGGGCAACCACCGCAGATCGAGTTGGGCGCAGAGCGATCGGCCGATCAGATGGCCCGCTTTTGGGTACGCGACAACGGCAGCGGCCTCAGCCCCGAAGAATGTGACCGTTTATTCACCCCCTTCACGCGCTTGAATCAAATTCGGGTCACAGGCCACGGCTTGGGTCTTTCGATCGTGCGGCGAATTGTCGAGAAACTTGGCGGTGAAGTCGGCGTCGAGAGCGAAGTGGGACGTGGCAGCACGTTTTTCTTCACGCTGCCGATCGCGCTGCAGGATAATTGATCGTAACACGCAATATGAACACACCGAGGCGACTTCAATGCAGTCGCCTCGATTCATTCAACTCACTTACACGTTACGCGATCGATTCGTTCACACGCCGCGAAGTGATCCGCGCGATGGACACTGCCAAAATAATCAGCGCCATGCCCATGCCGATCGTGGTGGCCGAAGCAAAACCCACACGCGCCATCAACTCGCCGCTGCCCAGACTGCCGATCGCCGACGCAACACTCACCACGAGATCAGCTGTGCCTTGCACGCGCGCGCGTTCGTGATGCCGCAATCGATCGGTGAGCAGCGCCGATCCGGCGACGAAGCAGCAGTTCCAGCCCAAACCCAACAAGAATAGACGTTATCGGAAATAACTTATAATGGGTGAATGCTTGACTACACACACCTAAAACGGAATTCTCGCAAATTTCTTGCTCTGACTGGATTGACGGTCAAGGAATTCAAGGCGGTGCTCC
>JBGQGR010000488.1:0-3224 GCA_041497495.1 Anaerolineae bacterium
CAAGATCAACACGGCGGAATCGTCGCGGCGATTGAACTCGACTCTGTCGCCGCCAAAATGAAATTGCACATCGGCGATGTCGTCATCGAAGTCAACGGCCATCCGGTCGAGGACGTGATCGATGTGCAGTATTATGCCGCCGATGAATGGATCGAGCTGAAGATCAAGCGCGGCGAATCTGATCTCTTCGTGGAAGGCCCGCGGGATTACAATCAAGCGTTTGGCATTGAGTTCGAACATCCCACCTTCGACATTGACATCCGGCGCTGCAACAACCTGTGTTCGTTTTGTTTCGTCTTGCAAATGCCGAATCGCATGCGGCGCGCGTTGTACATCAAAGACGATGATTACCGTTACTCTTTCTTGCACGGCCACTTTGTGACTTTAACGAATCTGGCCCAGCACGATTGGGATCGCATCGCCAAGCAGCATCTCTCGCCGCTGTATGTTTCCGTCCATGCCACCGATCTGGAAGTTCGCCGCAAGTTGCTGCGTAATCCCACTGCGCCGAATATTCTCGATCAATTGCGCTGGCTGAAAGAGCATGACATTGAAGTGAACACGCAGTTGGTGGTGACGCCCGGCTTGAATGACGGCAAGTATCTCGGCCAATCGATCCACGACTTGGCAAAACTCTGGCCGGCGGTTCAATCGATCAGCGTGGTGCCGGTGGGCATTACCAATTCGCACAAATACAACGAACGCCCATGTACACTTGAAGAATCGCGTTTGATTGTCGACGAAGTACATCGCTATCAACAAGAATTCTTGAAGAAGTTTGGCAAGCGCTTCGCCTATCTCACCGATGAGTGGTATCTGGTCTTGGGCGAAAAAGTTCCGCCCAAGTCTTATTACGATAAATTATCGCTCGAAGAGAACGGCTTGGGCATGGTGCGCAACTTTTTGAATGACTGGCGCGCTGTCAAACGCGAAGTATCTCAACGCAAACGCTCTAAGTACAGGAGTGCCACCTTAGTGACCGCTACATTGTTCGCGCCGACTTTGACTCAAGCGGCCAAACAGTTTACTCGAATGAGTGGCTGGCATGTTGATGTCATTCCAGTCATGAACGAACGCTTGGGCGCGACGATCACCGTCGCCGGTTTGTTGATGAGCGAAGATGTGATCGCTCAACTCAAAGAGTGTGAACTGGGTGAAGTGCTTGTGCTGCCACGCATCATGTTCGATCATCCGCGCGGCGTCTCGCTCGACGACAAGTCGGTGCTGGATGTATCGCGCGCGCTCGATCGACCTGTGGCGCTGGCGGATGCGATGGGCGATGTGCTCGATGCGCTGACCGGTCACAATCGATTGACGGTCAAGCCGACGGATCAGTTTATTCCGTCGGACGTGATGATGGCCGGCGGTTGGGCTGTCGAAAAATATTTGTAGCAGCTGAAGAGAGCATTGGAGGGTGTCATGGGTGGTCAACGATCGCAAACAATCTTTATCGTCGCCATTGGCGCGGCTGTGTTGATAGTCGCCATTGGGCTGCTGCTTCGATCGGTCAGCTCAGGCCAATCGGGTTTGCCGAACACCGGCTTAACGCCGGCTGTATCATCGACATTGCCGGCGGATGCGATCGAAGTGCTGATCGAGTCATCCAATACTAAAGAAGATTGGATGAATTTGGCCGTCAAGAATTTTAATGCGTTAAACATGAAGACTGCCAGCGGGCATCCGATTGTGATCAAGGTGAAGCATGGCGGATCGGGCACCGGCCTCGATGCGATCGTTTCGGGCAGCAGCCAGCCGGTGGTGTACAGTCCCGGCACGTATGTGTGGATTGATCAACTCAATCAGAAGTGGACTGATCTGAATGGGCGGCGGTTGATCAAAACCGATTGTCCGGCGACGACCAGCGAACCGTTTGGCATTGCGATGTGGAAGCCGATGGCCGAAGCCTTGGGTTGGCCGGATAAACCGATCGGCTTGCGCGACATTGAAAAATTGGCCGCCGATCCGAATGGCTGGTCGACGTTCGGTCATCCCGAATGGGGTTCATTCAAATTCGGGCACGGCCATCCCGATTATGCGAACTCCGGTTTATTGACGATGATCGCGGCGACGTATGCAGGCGCGGGACTGACGAGCGATCTGACTCCGGCGATCGTGAAGAGTGATGCGGTGGTGACGAGTGTGCGAGCCCTGGAGCAAAGTGTCTTTCACTATGGCCGCCTCTCGACGGATTTATTTGATCGCATGACGGTGCGCGGTCCGAATTATTTGCACGCAATCAGCGCGTTTGAGTCCGATGTGGTCAAGTGGAATCTGCAGCATGCCGCTGAGCTGCGCTTTCCGTTGGTGTTTATCGCGCCGAGTGATGGCACGTTCTGGACGGAGCATCCGTTTTGTATTCTCGATGCAGATTGGGTGACGAGCGATCAACGCGAAGCGGCGCTGCTGTTTCAAAATTACCTGCTCGATCCGGCTCAACAATCTTTAGCGGTCACGGTCGGCCTGCGTCCGGCAAATACGTCCGTCAGCCTTGCCGCGCCGCTCGATCGAGATCACGGCGCGAATCCGGCGGTCAATGCCAAGAACTCGCCGATCCTGCAATATCCCACCGAAGAAACTGTCACACACATTTTGGATGTGTTCCATCAGGTCAAGAAGAAAGCCACCGTGGTCATGATCGTCGATACGTCCGGCAGCATGAGCGGCGATAAGATCAAAGGCGCAGTCGCGGGCGCGATCAGTTTCCTCGATCAGATGGAGCCGGACGAGCGTGTGATTGTGTACGCGTTCTCGGATACAATTGTGCAGCTCACTCCATCGGGTCGGGTGGGCGATGTGCGTGAACAGTTGAAGCAAACGGTCGGCGGTTTATTCGCGGAGGGCGGAACAGCACTCCATCAAGTGGTGATCACAGCTTTGAGTGAGATGGCGCAGATTCAAGCCGGCGATACGGCGAATGGCGAAAATCGATTGTACGGCATCGTGTTGTTGACCGATGGTCGCAATGACATCGCGGGTGGGCCGAGTGAAGCCGATCTACTCAGCCGTTTGCCGTCCGGCGATCAGCCCGGCGGAGTGAAGCTGTTCACCATCGCTTATGGTGATGATGCGAATAAAGACTTGCTGAAGACGCTGGCGAATCGAACGAACGGCAAGACCTATACCGGCGATCCGACTAACATTCGCACCGTGTATCTGTCGATCGCGGCGGAGTTTTAAGCACGAGTGGAGGCGGCTCCCACGCCGCTAGAATCGGACATGAGCAC
>JBGQGR010000489.1:0-3221 GCA_041497495.1 Anaerolineae bacterium
ACTGCGCGGTGACGCCGGCCGAAACCGTTTTGCCGACCCCACCTTTGCCACCGAAGAAAATGAATTTCAGGCTGGCGTGCGCTTTAAAGTAGTCGCGCATGGAAGTTTCAATCTGTTTAGCCATGAAAATCTCCTGAACGCTTATCGCACCTCGCCGGGTACTTATCACCGGAGAGTTTGCGATAGGCGATTCGCGATATGCTATCTGCTACTTGCCATCCTCATACATGATCTTCGCTAATTTCTCGATCATCGGCAGACCGGTGACATCCCGTTCGAGTTCTGGCACAAACGCTTGGATTTGTGCGCCGAGCGATTGGTTTATCTGAGCGAGATACTTGTCCTGCATCTCAATGCGCTTCTTGAGATAGGGTGGAATCTGTTGATACAGCAACTCGCGCGGCACGACGCGATTGACGATGTAACCGGCAATCGGCACATCGAACTGAGCAAAGAGCTGCGCCGCTTTCTGCGTGTCGAGGATGATCATTTCTTCAGGGATGACGACGAAGAAGAACGCGGTCTTCTCCCGATCGGTCAGGATGCGGCTCGACGCGTTGATGCGGCCTTTGATGTACAACAGTTCGCTCAAGATTTGATCTTCAGCCGTTGTCTTCTCGGATTTCAAGCGCGAGACCATTTCTTCATATTCACGCATTTCCTCGCGCAGTTTCGTAATGCGGTTAATCCATTCGTCATACACCTTCGCCATGCTCAAGTAGTACAACGCGTGACCGAGCGGCACCAGATCGTAGATGTAATAATCGTAGCTGCCGGACACCACGATATCGACCACCGCATCGAAGATGGCGCTCTCTTCCATCGCCGGTTCGGCGCTGGCCGCCTGAATGTACTGCTCGATCTCGTCCGGCACCTTATCAAAGCCGTACATATCCAAAATCTTCTGGCGGATCTGGCCTTGATACTCCTTGATGTGGCTGTCGGCGTCGATCTCCTGCGCGAACAAATTATCTTTGATCTTCACCGCGCCCTTGCCAAAGATGTCCTGCTGAAAGATATCAGACAGGCTGGCCTGCGGATCGACCGAGAAGACCAACACCTTTTTGCCCTGCTCGGCCAACCAATAGGCCGTTGCGGCTGAGAAAGTGGTCTTACCCAAGCCGCCTTTGCCGCCGAACATGATGTATGGGTATTTGCTGACAATGCTTGCAAGTTGATTGGGCATGTTGTCTCCGTCGAAACAGCGAGTTGCATTTCACGTGTTGCGGGGTGCGTAAATAATTTGTATATGCAGCACGCACCACGATCAAAACATCGCGTCGGAAATATCTTTCTCGCGCAGCATGCGCCGCTTCCATGTAGCGATCTGCGGCACGACGTACGGCAGCAGCCGCAGGCTGTAGTATGGCGGCAAAATCGGAATGCCGAGCAAATCACCCATCGTGATCAGAATGAAGAGATGCTCCATGCTGGCACGCGTCCGAATGGCGTAACGCGTCATGTCGTGACGGCCCATACCGTACAATATTTCGCGCAGGTTTTGAAAAAAACTTTTCTTTTGAGGTTGTCGTTCGTCAGGCATTGCACCCTCCGTAGTGAAAGGATAAAGGCGGAAGGATGAAAGATGAATTGTAAGCGCTGAGATAATTCATCCTCCATCCCTTGCTATTATAGTCCATGCAGATCGTAATCATGCGCTTCGGTGAATTCGTGTTCGCGCAGCACGCGCCTTTTCCAAGTCGCGATCTGCGGCACGACGTACGGCAGCAACCGTAGGCTGTAATACGGCGGCAGAATCGGCACGCCGATCATATCACCCACCGTGGCCAGCATGAATAACGTCTCGGTACTGGCGCGCATCTCCATGGCATGCTGCGTGAATTCCATGCCCATCATGCCGAACATGAATTCACCCAGCTTGCCGCGCCAGTTCTTTTTCGATGATGAAGATGCTGACATTGATCTTATCGATCGCGATCATATTTCGTTGGCCGCACGCTCCGCGCCGATCGGGCCAGCGAGGCCGATCGGAAACCGAGGCAAGCCCATTTAGTGCTTTCATCAACCCGCAGTATAATCGAAGTATCCCTTTCGGCATAGGTGTAAATCGATGACAGACGAACTTGCACAATCGCTGCTGGTCATAGTCGTATCCATCGTCATGGGCTGGTTCGCGTTCGGCGTGCTGTGGAATATCCGCCACGGCAACGCCGTTTTGAAATGGATGCAGACCGGTCTGCCCAAATTAGGAGAACGCACCACCCTGCGCTGGTTAGGCTCGTCCGTTGTGCAACTGGGCATCGCCAAAGCGAGATCGCCTTTTCGACAAATAGATGTTCTCCTGGTTATGGAACCGCGCGATGTGCCGTGGCTCTGGTTGTTCACGCATCGCAGCGGACGGCGCGATATAGTTATCGTGCGCGGCCAACTCATCACCGCGCCGCGTTATGAGTTCGATCTCTTTACGCCCAACAGCTGGAGCGAGCGTGAAAAAGCCGGTCGAAGTGAGACTCGGCAGTGGGAGGCCGAACCGATCGATGCAATGAATTTCCGCGCGCCCGTGATGAGCCGGGTATTCACCCGCCCGATAGTTCCAGTATTGCTTCAAGCCGCTCGACAAGTCTGGCCGACCGTGTGGCGGCTGTCCGCCCGTCGAGAGTCACCTCATCTGGAATTGCATGTGCCGCTGCCCGATCCGCGCCGGGCCAATGCGGAAGATTTTTTCACCTCACTGCGCGCCCTCGCCGAGCAAATGAGCAAGGCATGATGAGGGGCGAGTATACTCGCCCCTCACGCATCTTAGTGTTAACCGCCGGCCACTGGAGCAGAAGCCGGTGTGGGTGCTCCACCCTTCGAATAGCGTTGATACGCCTTCCAGCCATCATAGCCGATGAGCAATGCAGCGACGACCAACAACACGGCCACAGCAATCATCGCCCACGCGCCAATCACCGAGATGGAACTCATGCCTGCCTTCAAGGCGATCGTTACGAGCAAATTGTAACCGGTCACTAACGTAGCCGCCACCGTCGTCACATACATGAAGAGCATCGGATAGAGCGCAAAAGCGGTATTGCGCTTCTCCGATTTGAGCCAGACCGTCACGATCAGCAAACTCAGCGCGGCCATCAACTGATTCGATGCGCCGAACATCTGCCACAAGTACACCCAGGTGCCGCTGAGCACCAGAGCCAAGGTCAAGACCATTGAGATGATCGTTGCCACGTGCATGTTCTTGACCGCGGGCATTCGCTCACCGA
>JBGQGR010000490.1:0-3219 GCA_041497495.1 Anaerolineae bacterium
CCTTCCTTGAAAGTGTTTAATCGAAGGCTCAACGCCTGTGGCTCACTCCCGCAAAGTGCGCCTATGATACTCCGCTGCGGCTGACGTCTACTGCACCCAGTTCGACAAGACAGTCACTGTCTTATCGGGCTGCCTGGGATCGTTGGTCGGTAAGTGCACGCTGAAGTTATGCTTGCCGCCCATATCGCCGTGCATCATGAACTGTATTGACAATGTGGTCTTTTGACCGGGATTGAGGACCATCGTACCGATGGTCGGTGTCGGCGGTCAACATCCCTCCACGACTTCGACGTAAGGCGTCTCCTTAAAGAGCAGTGGCTGACTGCCGACATTGGTGACCTCGAATTTAACCTCGAGGGTTTGTCCGAGCGTCACGTTGCCGAAATCGACTTTCTCTTTATCGACCTGCAGCGCGGGTACACCCTTAACCTCGATAGCGGGTTGGGCGGTGGATGTGTTATTGCGACTTATAACCACCACGACAATCAGAGCCAATCCAGCTACGATGATCAAAGGCAACCAGATCGGAATACTCTTCTTCTTCGGTGGGACCTTCTGCGAGTGCTTGGTCAAATTTCTCTCCTCTTTTACCGTTGATCACTACCGTACTTATTTTAGTGGAGACAGGCATATTTGGCATCCGCCATTTGGCGGGTGTCATTGATCATCAATTTTGTGTGACCGGTGGCGTGGCGGCGACTATCTCTGGCCCAATGAGGCGCTCAACCGATCGCCCGCCGAGGTAGCCCAGGTAAGCGGGCACGAGGGGTAACACACACGGCGAGAGGAACGAGAATAGACCGGCAAAGACCGCAATGAAATAGGTGGGCGTATCGGCACCCGCCAGACCCGCATCCAGGTAGAAACCGTTACGTTGGGCCCATGCGCTGATCCAGAACAACTGGTCGGTTAACAACAGAAGGCCCATGCCGATCAGCATTAGACCGCTGATGATCTCGATCGTCCGCAAATGACGGCGCAGGCGTCGCACCACGCGCGTGGCCCGATCGACCATCAATCCCAGTAACAGGAACGGTATGCCCAGCCCCAGAGCATAACCGCTGGTCAGCAACATCGCTTGGCCGGTCGTTTGCCCGTTCATGCCCAGCGTGAGAATGGCCCCCAGTGTTGCGCCAATGCACGGTGTCCAGCCGGCGGCGAAGAACACGCCCAGCAACGCTGACGATCCCCAGCCGACTTTCCGGCTTTGTTCCGACCATTGCGGTCGTGTGTCACGATACAGCAACGGGATGCGGACCACGCCCAACGTTGATAAACCGAGGAGGATGACGATGATGCCGCCAACTTTGCTAAGGATCGGCTTGATGCTATACAACGCTCCGCCGAGTAGGGTAGCCGCTCCGCCCCAACCGATCACGAATACAACTGAGAAACCGAGCACGAAGGCTGCGGCGTGAACGAAAGTGCTCATACGAGCCACTGGCGATGCTAAGTTGGCTGAAGTCCCGGTTACATCCATCGATCTATTTCCCCTTAAGTTTCGATTCAATCGCGGCCTGAAAGACTTCCAGTGATTGTGCGCCGACCAATGGCTGTCCATTGATGAAGAAGGTTGGAGTCCCCAGCACACCCGCCTGTTCGCTCTCCCGTTGATCGGCTTGCACACGATCGAGCGTCCGATCGTTAGTCAGGCATGGCTCGAACTGACTCATGTCCAGATCGAGTTGCCGCGCATACTTTAGTAAATTATCTTTGATGAAGGTGCCATCGTTCTCCCCGGTTAGATGATCGAACAACGCGTTATGATATTCCCAGAACTTGTCCTGATCGGCAGCACATTCCGCAGCCTCCGCCGCCCAGATCGATTCCTGACCCAATGCCGGCAAATGCTTGAAGAGGAAGGTGACTTGACCAGTGGCGATATACTGTTTAAATAACTCCGGTTCCACCAGTCGATAGAATTGCCAACAATAGCCGCATTGAAAATCGCTGAACTCGACGATTGTCACAGGCGCGTTCTGGTTTCCCTGTCGATTTGCAGCCCGCAGAGTGAAGTTGATTGCGGTCGGAAGTGGATGGGCTTCGACGCGATCGCGAGTTATATCTCCTGGGCTCAACGACAGCAGTAGCGTGGGCTTAGTGGTTAGACCCAGTGTGACGATTACGCCCGTGAGCAAGCCCAACACAAACCAGATGAGAGCCTGCCGCCACGATCGAGTAGGCGACTGTCTTGCCGTCACATCGAGTGGTGTTCCGGTTGCCAGGGATGGCAGCATATCTCAACTGGCCGATCGGGCAACGATCAGTTTCATGATCCCACCCAGGCCCAAGTCCTCGGCGCGCTCGATGATCCAGCCGGTCGTCTGGATGTTTTCAATCGTTCGCCGATTAATATTCGCGCCCATCAAGCGCACGACTAACGGATTGACAAGATCCATCACTTTGCCAAGAAGCGGTTGCGGCGATCGCATGTGTTCCAGCAACATAATCTGGCCGCCCGGTTTGATGACGCGCTTCAACTCACGCAAGCCCAAGATGGGATCGGGCACGGAGCAAAAGACACACGTCGCCACGGCTTCATCAAAGTGGGCAGCGGGAAAGTCAAGCAGCTGGACATCGCCCAGGCACAGCTGCGCCTTGATGTTCAATTCAACCGCGCGGTGGCGCGCACGCTGCAACATGCCCGGCGTCAGATCGATCGCCATTATATTCACATCGCGCGGCCAAAACGGCATGTTCTTTCCGGTGCCGACGCCGACCTCGAGCACGCGTGGACCGCGCACCAGTGCCCACAGTTTTTGTCGCCACGGCCGAAAGCGATGTTCGGCTAATGCCCCCATCCGATCGTACAACGGTGCGAGCCGTTGATACCGCGCGCGGGTGTTGGCGGTGGCCTGTGCGTTAATGCGAGGAGTGATCAACGCCGCTGCCTATTTGCTTCGGCTTGACGGGCGCGGCGGCCTGATGCTCGTGATGTTCTTCGTGACCGCCGCGCATGCCAAACAGCATGAATAACATCATCGCCGGGCACATCAACGCGATCACGGTGGTGGTGAGACCATTCGTGGGAAGTGCCAGTGCGCTGATGCCGACGATCAACCCGATGGGGATCAGACAACAGGCCAACATGAGAATCATATGTTTCTTAGTCATCAGTTCACCTTCCAAGTAAATGTGCGTACAGGAATACCGGCGATGCCACTTAGGCTCAACGTCAACGTCTGGCCTCGATTCTTGAGCGCCGGGAATGACAAGGTA
>JBGQGR010000491.1:0-3216 GCA_041497495.1 Anaerolineae bacterium
GGCGACGCTGTGCCGGTCCGATCGGTTCTGGCCGCGCCCATTACCCGTGGAGCGAGGCTGTTGGGCGTTCTCATCTTGTTGCATTCACACCCCGGCCACTTTAGCGCTGAACATGCGCAGCTCATTCAGGCTGCGGTCGATCAAATGTCTTTGGCGTTGCAGAATGCTCAATCCTACGAAGCTCAACGCCGCATGGCCGATCGTCAGACGACGCTGTACGAAGTGCTGAGCGCGGTAGGTGGCCAGCTCGATCCGGATAGTGTTGCGCGTGTCGCTGTGACGCAAATCGAACGGCTGACTGGCTGGCGAAATATTGTAGTTGCGACCATGCGCCCAGATCAGCACTCGATGGAAATTCGTGGAGCCAGCGGCGCGCTGGTCAATGCCTTAGGCATGGTCATTGAGATCGGGCGGGGTATCATGGGACGTGCGGTTGCCACGCGGCGAACTCAATGCGTCTCAGACGTCAGGCGGGATGTCGACTACGCCGGAGCTGATCCGGCAACACGCAGCGAACTGGCGGTTCTGTTAAGACGCGGCAATCGGATTCAGGGTGTGCTGAATATCGAGAGTCAGCAATTGGCCGCATTTGATACTTATGATATTTCGTTGGCCGAATCGCTGGCGGATGCAATCGGATTGGCGCTGGATAACGCTCAGCTGTATCGGGCAATTTCGGAAGAGCATAGCCGCTTGCAGGCCATGATTAATTCCAGCCGTGATGGCATTGCTCTGTTAAGTGTCGAGCGATACTTCTTAATCAGCAACGCGCGGATGCATGAGCTGCTCGGCTTGAAGGGCGCACCGAATGATTTGATCGGCCGATCGCTTTTCGATGTGTTGGAAGAAATACGGCCTACGGCACCGCAGGCCGTTGAAGTCATGCTTGATGTGACACGCCGCGTTCAAGAAACAAATGAGCCATCAGCAGAAGCCCAGCTTGAAATCCCGCCTCGCGCGGTACAGTGGATCACCCTGCCGGTATTGATGAATGGCACGCTGCTGGGTCGTTTGCTTATTTTACGCGATGTGACTGCCGAGCGAGAACTTGAGCAAGCGCGTGACGATCTGACACACATGATGGTGCACGATCTGCGGAATCCGCTGGGTGTGATCTTGAGTGCATTTGATCTTTTGACGATGGCTCGATCACAGCCGTTGCCTGAGCAGGATGACGAAGTCATCACCTTAGGGCAACAGGCGACTCATCGTATGATGGCTTTAGTCAATGCGATTCTGGATGTGAGCCGGTTTGAAAGTGGCCAGATGCCTGTGAGCCGCGAGCCGACGGATTTGAAGCCATTGCTCGAGGACGCGCTGCAACTGCAATCAATGTTGGCAGACCAGAAGCAGATTCGATTGTCCCAAGTCCTTCCTGGCGATTTGCCCTTGGCGCTCATTGACCGCACTTTGATTAGTCGAGTCATAGAGAATCTAGTCGGCAATGCGATCAAATTTACACCAGAAGGCGGCGCGATCTCCGTCTCAGTGGAGGTGGATACGACCGATCGATCCAGCCTGCGCGTATCCATCTGTGATACCGGCCCGGGTATTTCACCTGAAATTCAAGGTCGATTATTTCAAAAATTTGTGACGGGCCAAGTGAAGGACCGGGGCAGCGGCCTTGGTCTGGCCTTCAGCCGTTTGGCAGTGGAGGCACATGGCGGGCGCATTTGGGTGGATAGCAAGCTGGGTCAAGGGACGACGTTTTATTTTACGCTGCCGGTTAAAGGGTAAGCGGCAAAAATAAAATCTCCACAATCAATTCGATTGTGGAAATTAGTCGGGGCGAGAGGATTTGAACCTCCGACCTCACGGTCCCGAACCGTGCACGCTAACCGGACTGCGCTACGCCCCGAACGTTGGCGATTATACCTGAGTTCGATCCAATCCGCAAGACAATCGAAAAAATTTACGCTCAGTCGCAACTCAGATGTAGATCAAAATGACCGCTACTGTCAATCGAGGTAACTTTATCGCCGCGATGGTGTACAATACAGCAGCAACATATTTCGATTGAGGAGCATAAACGGTGGCAAAGACAGTCGGCAAGAAGTCCAAGAAAGTCCGGGTAGCCATCATCGGCGTGGGCAACTGCGCTTCGTCGCTGGTGCAGGGCGTGGAATATTATAAAGATGCGCCGGACGGCACGCAAATTCCCGGCCTCATGCATACGACTCTGGGCGACTATCATATCGGCGATATTGAATTCAGCGCCGCGATCGATATTGACGTTGAAAAAGTCGGCAAAGATCTGAGCGAAGCGATCTTCTCCGGCCAGAACAACACCTTTAAATTTGCCAATGTGCCGAAGACCGGCATCAAAGTGGCGCGCGGCATGACGCATGATGGCTTGGGCAAATATTTGTCGCAGGTCATCACCAAGGCGCCCGGCCCCACCGATGATATTGTGAAGCTGCTTAAAGACACCAAGACCGATGTTGTCGTGTCCTATTTGCCCGTGGGCAGCGAAGAAGCGACGAAGTGGTACGTGGAACAAATCTTGAAGGCCGGCTGCGCCTTCGTCAATTGCATTCCGGTCTTCATCGCCAAAGAAAAATATTGGCAGCAGCGCTTTGAAGACGCAGGTCTGCCGGTGATTGGCGATGACATCAAGAGCCAGGTCGGCGCGACGATTACCCATCGCGTCTTGACGCGCTTGTTTGAAGATCGCGGCGTGCGGCTCGATCGAACGTATCAGCTCAACTTCGGCGGCAACACGGACTTTCTCAATATGCTGGAGCGCGAACGCTTGGAGTCGAAGAAGATCAGCAAGACGAACGCGGTCACCAGCCAATTGAAGACCCACCAATTATCGCCCAATGATGTGCATGTCGGTCCCAGCGACTATGTGCCGTGGTTGTCTGATCGCAAGTGGTGCTACATCCGCATGGAAGGCACCACCTTCGGCGATGTGCCGCTGAATCTTGAATTGAAGCTGGAAGTGTGGGACAGTCCCAATTCAGCCGGCGTGGTGATCGATGCGGTGCGCTGCGCGAAGATTGGGCTCGATCGGGGCATGAAGGGTGCGTTGACTGCGCCGTCCTCGTACTTCATGAAATCGCCGCCGGTGCAGTACACCGATAATGAAGCGCATGCCGCTGTCGAAAAATACATCAAAGGGTAAATGAGGCTGAATGTTGAAGCACGGCCATCGATCCCAGATCGATGGCCGTGTTATTGTTATTTGTCTGGTGAGGTTATCCATTGAGCAAC
>JBGQGR010000492.1:0-3205 GCA_041497495.1 Anaerolineae bacterium
CGATCAACAGGCGGATAACCTCTTCGACGAAGAATGGATTGCCTTCACTCTTGGCCAGAATGAGGCTGCGTAGATCGTCAGGCAGCGAATCGATGTTCAAGAGATTTGAGATCAGCTGTTGACTGTCGATTGGCGAGAGCGCAGTTAACGTCAACTCGGTAAGTCGATCGCCGGGCAGCTGCTGAGCAGTTTCGATCAGCTTCCAGCCCGGCGATTGATGATCGGGTCGTGTGGTAAAGCAAAACAGGACAGGCGACTCCAGCGTCAGGGGCAGCAGCTTGCTAAGCAGCTCAATCGAAGACTGATCAGCCCAGTGAATATCCTCGAAGATAAATGCTACCGGACTTCGTTCAGCTAATGAAAGTAGCAAATGCCGCAGCGCTGCGAGATACTGAGCTTGCAACGTTTGAGGATTCAATTGCCGGAGATTTGTCGATGCCTTGCTATCCATCTTCATGGCTAACAAATTGGCAAGAAAGGGACGGTATTCTTGAGCCGACTCGCCCAGCAAGTCCTGCGCCACACTCGAGAGTGCCTGTTGCGTTTCGTCTTCGGGCGAGTTATCAGACAGGCCCAAGACTGAACGCAGTACAGAGACGAGGAGATGATAGGCCAGACCTTGACCGTAGGATAGGCAGTGACCTTCCACCCAGCGCCATACTTTAGGCGAGTCGCTATTGCGCGAAGCGGCTGTGCGCCATTCGGCAATCAGCCGGCTCTTGCCCATGCCCGGCTCGCCAATCACGATCGCAACTCGACCTGATTTTTCGGTTTCAACGACTCGATCGGCTCGCCGCAGCAACTTTAACTGTTCATCGCGTCCAACCATTTTGCTTTCAAGGCCGGCGATACCGCGCGGGCTAGTCGGCTGAGCCTTTGTCCGTTGCACCTCAAAGACATGGATCGGTTCTGATTTGCCTTTGACCTCGATCGAGCCGAGGTCGGCACACTCGAAAACATGGGCTACACTGCGGAAGGTATTCTCGGACAGGAGCACGCGACCCGGCTGCGCAGCGGATTGCATGCGTGCGGCCAGATTCACTGCATCGCCGACAGCCAGATATTCCGTGTGCCTATCGCTGCCGACTTGATCGACGACGACCGGCCCGCTGTTCACGCCGACGCGCATCTGAAAATTCTTGAGCTGTTTTTGCACGCGCAGCTGATCAGCGTAAGCGTGGATAGCCGCTTGAATGTCGAGGGCGGCCTGCACCGCGCGAACGGGATCATCCTCATGCATGATCGGTGCGCCGAAGAAAGCCAGCACG
The DNA here is from genome assembly GCA_041497495.1 of Anaerolineae bacterium. Taxonomy (GTDB): domain Bacteria; phylum Chloroflexota; class Anaerolineae; order Fen-1058; family Fen-1058; genus JBGQGR01. Next base: position 1,269 of record JBGQGR010000492.1, read on the forward strand.
CCATCGCCCAGCAGTTGAGCGATATGACCCTCATAGCGATAGACACAGTCGCTGACATGCTGATGCGCGCCCGACACGATCTCTTTCCAATCTTCGGGATCGATTCCTTCGGCTAACGAAGTGGAGCCGACAATGTCGGTGAACAATATCGTGATCGATTTCCGTTCACCAATGACCGGCGCGGGGAGCTTGCGGAGCTTGTCTTGGAGTGCGCGTGGCGCGGATTGTTTCAAAGCCGACAGTTTGATCGAACTGTCGAGTTTCGATTCAGCGGTCAGCGGTGAGCCGCACTGCTTGCAGAAACGCGCGTCGTCAGGATTAAGCGTAGAACAGTTAGTGCATTTCATCAAATAGTACCGATCACATGTGTTCTTCCTTCAATTTCCAACTCGTGCGGTCCAATAACGATGTTCTTCAAGCTGTAATAACCGAGGGCATTTTGCTTAAAACCCTTGACCCACGGCTTCAATAATTCAGCATTTGCAATCGCAATGTAAGACAGAGGCACCGCCACGACTTCTTCGTTAACTAGAATTCGATCGGCTTCGCGATACATCGCCAGCCGTCGCGCTCGATCCGGTGTGCGGGCCGCGGTTTCAAGCAGCTGCTCGAAACGCGGGTGATGCCAGTCCCGGCTGCGCAGTGTCAGGTAGAAAGTGGATTGGCGCAGGAAGTTATCGGGATCAGGATAATCCGCTGACCAAGCACCGCTTTGCAGGTTGGCATCTGTGACCGTCCACCAGGGCACATCCGTGGACAGCGGCACCATTTCGAGGTGGATGCCTAAGTGATCCAAGAGCTGCTGCTTAATCTCGTCGCGTATCGATTGGGGACCAAATTCAGGATAGTAGTATTTAAGAATCGGAAAGTTCTGGCCGCCAGCATAACCGGCTTCAGCCAATAACTTCCGCGCCTTGTCCAGGTTATATTCCAGGCCAATCTCGGGTGAGTGGCCGGCCATACCCGGCGGAACAAGTCCGCCACCATTCCAAGGCAAGTGTTTACCATATGCGACCTCAAGTAACTTTTCCCGATCGAGCGCGTGGGCAATCGCCTGCCTGATACGCACGTCGTCTAAAGGCGGTTGAGACGGAATGAAGATGAGAGCAGAAGTCCAAAGTGCCCACCCTTCGACACGTTCACTGTCGGACACGTCGATCGAAAGGTCACGCCTTGACAGGCCAATCGCGTAATCGGTGTGTCCAGTCTGATAGTCATGGAAGAGCGCTGCCGAGCTGTCGAAGAAGGTCCATTCGATTTGATCGACGTTGCCAGGTATCTCACCAAAGTAATCTGGATTGCGGGTCAGCCGGCCGCGGGTCGCATCGAACTCTGATAGTTGATATGGACCGTTAGACATTATATGTTCAGGTTTCCACCAAGCCTGACCATAGCGTTCGACGGTAGCCCGAGGTAACGGATAGGTGAATGGCTGCGTCACTAAATAGATGAAGTAAGCCACGGGCGTAACCAGCCGAACCTCAAGCGTGAGCGGATCGAGTGCGCGTACGCCGACGCTATCCGGATCAGGATTGCGTCCTTCGCGATAATCGCGTGCGCCGCGAATGTCGTCAAGCAGACCTCCATAAGCAGACTTGGCGCCCGGCGCGAGATTGTGTTTCCAAGTCCATTCGAAATCCAGCGCCGTGACGAGTGTGCCGTCCGTCCAGCGCACATCATCACGCAGATGGAATACGTAGCGCGTGCCACCGTCCAGCACTTCCCATGATCGAGCGGCATCCGGCACAACGTTTGTATCTTCATCAAACTCGGCCAGCCCCACGAATAGGTGGCTGGCAACCCATGCCTCTGACCCAAAAGTCAGCTTGGCGGGATCGAGTGTGCCTAATTGGCTTCCGACGATGCCCAGCCGCATCACACGTGGTTGTTCGGGCGAGACACGCTCAACGGGTGTATGCTGTTCACGCGCGCGGATC
>JBGQGR010000493.1:0-3189 GCA_041497495.1 Anaerolineae bacterium
ACATGCCGAGTTTTCGGTTGCCGATCCCCGGCATCGATCCGCTTTGATCCATGGCCGGTTCGTGGGTTGATGCTGCATCACTCATGTGGTATGTCTCCTCACCGGAAATTCGTGCGGGTGTTGAATCTATTGATCGTCACTCGACGCTCAAACTCTCGCAGGTCATTTAGCTGAACCACTGCACAAACGTGGGCCACATCACCGCGGTCAACGCGCCGATAGCGGCCAGAATCAACAATGTTGCGACGATTTTCCAGAATGTCGCTTCGACCTTGGATAGTGCTTTCACGCCCGCCGGATCGACTTTCTTTTTCTCGATCGGCCGATCAGGAGTTGCGCCATCTAGTGGAATACTCTTGCTGACACCTTTCAAGATCAACGCCAGGACAATCGCGCCCGTGAACGGCGCGCCGACCGCGGTCATGGCAATGAACACAGTCAAGAACGCCTGAACCGGATCGAACGCGCTGGCAGGCAAAGGCGGCACCACGGCTTGATTCGGCTTGGTGACTTGCGGCAGCAAGTTGTACATGACGAAACCCGCACCGGCCAGTAGGATCGCCAGTACAATAATATCCAAAAGCCTTCGACTTGTAGATGATTGATTCATAACGATCTCCTTACAGTCGATCGAAGTCAAGCCCGATCGGGCAAAGCTGCTTAATGGCCTTTGGCTGCACGCAGATCATCGCGAATCCAACCGAGCAAAGCCAGGAACGTGATCAGCGCACCAATCACCAATATGATCGGGACATTAAAGTCCGGGCTAAGTGCGATCGCTATACCGCGCAGCAAAACGCCGACACAGATCAAGGTCATACCTAACGCCAACACGATCGGGCGGCTGGTCGGCGGCGGCATGTGCGCGCCTTCCGGCAGAATTTCGCGCTTGATCACTTTCTTCTGATCGACCGCCACCAGCGGCGTCGGCGTGCCAAGGCTGATCAGCCACGTCACCAGCGCAATGCCACCGCCCATGATCAGCGGCAGCACGATCGCGGCAACGACAATAATGATCGCGACGGTGTTCTGGGTTTGATCGGCTGGCGGTTGTCCCTCTTGTGCGGCGCGCGCGAACAAAGCCACGCCAGCCAACCAACCCGCTGACCGAAAACGGCGAATCCAATTCGTTGTTTGCTTTGGCATGTAAACCTCAGTCGATCTTTGATTTCTGTTATTTGATCTCTGAATCAACGACCGAGCACTAGGACCCGGGTTAAAATCATCGATGCAATGAGAATCACGGCAAAGATCAATAATAAAATTGCGGTTAGTTTGGTGTTGCGGGAAGCAGTCGATTTATCCACGGTCCTCACACTATCTTATCCATCACCATTGCCAGGAACAACAATGCCAGATACAACTGCGAGAATTTATACAAACGCTTAGCAGCGGCTTTGCCTTTATCGCGCGCCAGCACCAGCGCCAGCCACAAAAATAAGCCGTTTAGAATCAAGGCACTGATAAAGTATACCCAGCCCATCAGCTGAAACGCAAACAACAGCAACGTGATCGCCACCAACTGCACCGAGTACAACACAATCTGCTGGCGCGTCACAGCATCGCCCCGGACAACCGGCAGCATCGGCACGCCGACCTTCGCGTAATCACCGCTCACCAATAACATCAACGCCCAAGTGTGTGGCGGCGTCCAATAGAAAATGATCAGGAACAAATACAGCGCGGTGATTTCCACTCGACCGGTCACGGCAGCCCAGCCGACCAGCGGCGGGATCGCTCCGGCGATGCCGCCGATCACAATGTTGTGCGGCGTCGATCGTTTGAGCCAGCCGGTATACACAAACACATAGAAGAGCAAGCCGATCGTCGCCAAGATCGCGCTGAGCAAATTAACAAAGAGAGTCAGCACCACAAACGAAGTGACGCTTAAAATCAAGCCGAACGCTAAAGCTTGATCGGCTTCGATGCGATGAGCGGGTACAGGCCGATTCTTTGTGCGGCTCATCAGGCCATCAATATCCCGATCGATATAGCTGTTGATTGAGCTGGCCCCCGCGGCCGATAGCGCGCCGCCCAACAGCGTGAAGAACACAAGTGGCAGTGGCGGCAAACCTCGCTGCGCGATCAACATCGCGGCAAATGTGGTGACGAGCAGCAGGATCAGAATCCACGGCTTGGTCAACTTGAAATACGCGCCCGCCACTGATCGAAAGGGCGGTCGTTTCAGATCGACTATCGGCTCGGCAGGCAATCGATCCGGCGTGCCGTCAGCCACCTGCATCGGATCAGAGACTGTTTCCAAATTGCTTTTGCGCGCAGTCAACACACTCAACACGACAACACACGCCCAGACCGCCGCGGCTACGGCAAGATGCAAGCCGCGTAAAACCAACGGGACTCTCAATAAAACATTCCCCGCACCGATCGTGACCTGAACAATATATAAACTTAGTCCTACTGCGGCGACGATCCAACCGTGCGGTTGTTGTGCTCGCTTACGCCAAGTGACAATCGTCAACCACAACAAAACAATGCCAGCGATCAGCGCGGCAACGCGATGAATCCACTGAATGTAAACGCTGGAATCGGTGCTGGCTGGCAACAATTGGCCTTGACACAGCGGCCAATCCAAACAGGCCAAGGCCGATCCGGTGGCTGTCACCAGCGCGCCGATCAAGATCAATAAGTAAACCAGCAACGCGCTCGCTAAAGACAGCGACAACAATCGATTGTGCCGTGGATCAAAAATTAGCGAATCGGATTCAACGGGATGTCGGGCGACGGTAGCGACAATCGTCGCAAAGGCAAACATCGCCAGCGCCGTGCCCAAGTGCAGCGCGACAGTGTAAGGCGCATTCTGCAGCAAAACTGTCACCGCGCCCAAAATGATCTGGACAAGGATCGTTCCGGCCGCCAACATCGCCGGACGAAAAATCCATTTTTGCGATCGATAACTTCGCCACGCGACGAGCGCGACCAGCAGCACCAGCACCGTCACCATACCCGCCGCGATGCGATGCGTCATTTCGATCATCGGTTTGATTTGATCGGACGGCAGCGGCTGAGTGCACAGCGGCCAATCGAGGCAGCCCAAACCAGATCCAGTGACACGCACAATACCGCCGATCACCACCAAAACAAAAGTGGCGATCGCGGTAATGAGCGTCAGCGTTCGAAAATTTCGATCTAGAACACTAAGCTTGTGTCGCTTGGGTCGGCGAGCCAGCT
>JBGQGR010000494.1:0-3181 GCA_041497495.1 Anaerolineae bacterium
GACACAGCGATCGGGGATATGATGCGTGACCTGAAACGATTTACGTCAGGAAGAATCACACGGCAGGCGGAAGTCGAAGGAAAGAAGGAATGGGTAGCTGCATTCCGCGCAGCCGGAGAGCAAACAGAGCGCGCCGAATACAAAGTCTGGCAGGATGGCTACTGGGACAAGAATGTCTTTTCTGAACGAATGTTACTTGAGAAGTTGAATTACATGCACAACAATCCCGTCCGTGCCGGATTGACAAACGCTGCCGCCGATTATCCGTATTCGAGTTATCGGAATTACGAATTGAACGACGAGACGTTAATCGAAATTGACAAAGACTGGGCATGATATGACGGCGTTAGAGAACGCCTTACTCCTCAATCAAGAGAACTGAACTATGCCAGACAAAATTCGTGAGGTGATCTTAGAATCCGGCATTGCGGTCAAGCCGGTGTACGGCCCGGCTGATCTCGATCCTGCCCGCGAGATCGGACAGCCCGGCGAGTTTCCATTTACGCGCGGCATTCATCCGTTGATGTACCGCGCGCGGCCATGGACGATGCGCCAATACGCTGGTTTTGGCACGCCGCTTGAAACGAATGAACGCTTCAAGTTCTTGATTGCCAATGGTCAAAATGCACTCAACGTCGCCTTTGATCTGCCAACGCAAATGGGACTTGATTCGGATGATCCCTTGGCCGAAGGCGAAGTGGGCCGCGTCGGTATGGCGATCGATTCACTGGCCGATATGGAAGTGGCGTTTGACGGCATCCCGATCGATCAGATCAGCGTCTCGTTGACGATCAATGCGGTGGCCGCGCCTATCATGGCGATGTATTTCGTCGTCGCGGAAAAGCATGGCGTCCCGCTGTCAGACGTTCGTGGCACGGCGCAGAATGACATACTCAAAGAATACATTGGGCGCGGCGCGTGGATCTTTCCGGTCGAGCACGGCATCCGCTTGATCGGCGATACGATAGAATTCTGCGCGCATCATGCGCCGAAGTATTATCCGGTCAGCGTGTGCGGCTATCACATCCGCGAGTCGGGCGCGAATCCGGTGCAGGAGATTGCGTATGCTTTTTGTATCGCGCGGGCTTACATCCGATTGGGGCTCGAGCGCGGCTTGAACGTCGATGATTTTGCCGAACGCCTCTCATTCAACTTCGACATCTTCGGCAACTTATTCGAGCAGGTGGCAAAGTTCCGCGCGGCGCGGCGTTTGTGGGCCACGCTCATGCAGGCTGAATTCGGCGCGAAAAAGCCGGGCACGCTGCAGATGAAAATGATCGCGGGCGGCGGCGGTGGCGGACTCACGATCGAGCAGCCGGAGAACAACATTGTGCGCGGCGCCTATTACGCTCTCATCTCGGCTTTGTCCGGCGCGCAGACCATGGCCCTGTGCTCGTACGATGAAGCCTACACCATCCCCACCGAGAAGGCGGCGTTGATCTCCTTGCGCACGATGCAGATTCTCGTCGAAGAGATGGGCTTGTGTGACACGGTTGATCCGCTTGGCGGCTCGTACTACGTCGAAGCGCTGACGAACGAGATGGAGCAGCGCATCGTCGCGGAAATGCAGCGCGTCGATCAGGAGATGGGCGGTATCGTGCGCGCGGTCAGCGAAGGTGCGGTGCAGCGCGAAGTGGCGAAACAAGCTTGGAAGTATGAACAGGGCCTGCAAAACGGCTCCATCCCCAAAGTCGGCGTGAATCGTTACCGGCTGGATGCTTCGCAAGAAACGCGCGAAGTTGAATTGCATTCCTACCAAGCGGAACAAGCCACAGAATCGATCCGCCGCACGCGCGAGATACGCGCCAATCGCGATCAAGCCGCCGTGGCAACTGCACTCAAGAAAGTGCGCGAAGCGGCGGCGAACAATCAAAACGTGATGCCGGCGATGATGGACGCCGTCCGCGCGTATGCCACGTTGGGCGAGATCACCCAAACGCTGAAGCAGGTCTTTGGCGAATTCAAGGAACCAGTGAGGTTATAAATGGAACGCGTTTACAATTTTAATCCCGGCCCAGCGACGTTGCCGCAGGTTGTCCTGGAGCAAGCACGCGACGAAATGCTGGACCACGCCGGCACAGGCATGTCAGTGATGGAGATCAGCCATCGCTCGCCGCAGTTCGAAGGTTTGCTCAATCAAGCCGAAGCCGATCTACGATCGCTGCTCAGCATTCCGGATAATTACAAAGTGATGTTCCTGCAAGGCGGCGCCAGCTTACAGTTTGCCATGCTGCCGATGAATCTACTGTCGTTCGGCGCATCGGCCGACTACATTCTCACGGGCGCGTGGGCTAAAGTCGCCCTCAAGGAAGCCGAGAAATTGGGCAGGACCCGCACGATCGGATCCACCGAAAAGGAAAACTTCAATCGCTTGCCCGATCCGTCCGAGATGGATTTCGATCCCAAGGCGGCCTATCTGCATTTCACTGCGAACGAGACGATCCACGGCCTCGAATGGACCGCCGAACCGATCGGGCCGGCGAACGTGCCGTTGATATGCGATGCTTCATCGAACATTGCCAGCAAACCGATGGATGTGTCGAAGTACGGAGTGATCTATGCCGGCGCGCAAAAAAACTTAGGCCCGGCTGGTGTGACGCTGGTCATCCTGCGCAGCGATTTATTGGAACGTGTGCCGCCCAAGCTGCCCGTCATGCTCGATTACAAGCTGCTGGCCGAAAGCAAATCACTGCACAACACACCGCCATGCTTTGCGATCTACATAGTCGGACTGGTGTTGAAGTGGCTGAAAGACAACGGGGGTGCGGCCGGTATGGCACGCCGCAATGCAGCGAAAGCCACACTGGTCTATACAGCGATCGACAGCAGCGGCGGCTTTTATCGCGGCCACGCGCAGCCAAACAGCCGCTCGCGCATGAATGTGACTTTTCGTTTGCCATCCGAAGAACTCGAAAAGAAATTCGTTAAGCAGACTGAAGCGCAGGGTATGATCGGGCTCAAAGGCCATCGTTCAGTCGGCGGCCTGCGCGCCTCAATGTACAACGCGCTGCCGGTTGAGGCCGCCGAGACATTGGCGCAGTTTATGAAAGAGTTTCAGCGAGTAAATGGATAAACCGTAATGAGTAACGAGTAATGAGTAATTCACTCGACTTTTGCAGCACCTTGGCTGTTGAATACCCAAAGTAGTGCAAAAGCAGTACAATTTCGATAGGCAAGCATC
>JBGQGR010000495.1:0-3180 GCA_041497495.1 Anaerolineae bacterium
CAGATAGGACAAGAGTCCACGTCAAAACCGTGAGCGCAGCTAAACGCGATCGACTCCAGATCACATCCAGGCCCCGCGCGATCAACAGATAGAAAGGCAGCGCAATCAAGATCAAATGACGCGGGCCGGTATACAGCGGTCGAATGAATGTCACGCCGTAAAACAGCAGCAAGGGCACGGCGAGATAGCCTACTAACAACAGCATCGAGCGGCGCGCCGAACGATCGATCAAGCCCTGAAACGTTCCGGTGATCAATACGGCCAAGCCGGGCACGACGGTCCACACCGGCTGAAAGATTGTATTGGTCCGACCCACAATGAACGTGTCCCACAATTCTTCAGAAATGCTGTCGAGTGGACGAAAGCCAAAATTGGTGTCATGCCCCGCCGCGCGCGACAGGCCGTAGACGATAATCGGCGCCGCCAGAACTAACATCCCCATCCCGGCCAACACTACTTCGCGCCGCCGGGTGCGGCCTAACACCAACACGATCACGATTGCTTCAAACGGCAGCAAAAAGAACCCGGTCAAGTGCGTGTACATCGTCGCCGCGGTCACGATTGCCCAAGCCATCCAAGTAAGTCTGCTGGCCGCGGTCGGTGAACAATCACGGTGACGCTGCCCCAGATTAAAAGCCCGCAGCAGAAGATAGACCGAAGACAAGCTCAGCAAGGCGAACAGCGCATACATTCGCGCTTCTTGCGAATACCACACGAAGAACGAAGAGAGCATGCCCAACACAGCCGCTAACCAGCCAGCCCGATCTGAAAAGAGCCGGCGCCCGACCGCATACAACAGCGTCACCGTCAGCACGCCCGCCATCACCGACAGGAATCGCAGCGCATATTCGCTTTCGCCGGCGAAGACGCGCAGCCCGCTGAGCAGAATGAAATACAACGGCGGATTAGTGTCGCGCGTCACGACATCGGGCGGAACGATGATCACGTTCGATAGATTTTCGGGGATCGTCAAACGGGCCCGATAGACCGATAGCCCTTCATCGAACCACAGACTTTGGGTCTCCAGTCGATACACGCGCAGTGCGAAAGCGAGCAGGCACAACCCTATTAGCAACCAACACCGCTTGGTCATCTCACGACAATCCCGTCAGGCAGGCTAATCTCGTTTGCGGTGCTGCCCGGCAGCGGCAAGCGCGGGCCATCGACCGGATTGTATACTCCAACGACAAGCGTATATCGGCCGGCCATCGCCTGCGACGGCAGCAGCACATCTCGATCATCGATCACCACCTCACCGGCCACCCAAAACGAAGTGGGATATGCGCCCAATTGCGGCGGCGCATCGGCTTGCGCCACGGTCTGGCCTGATGCGTCATTCAGATGCACAAACACAGTGTAGTCGGCATCGGGCGGACGCACGGCGCGCCAATACAAACGCAAGTGAACTGTTCCGCCGCGATCGATCGCGAGCGGATCGATCGCGTAACCGATCAAATCGATTTGATTACCCAACCGAGTGTTTAACGGATGATCGATCGTCGGTGCTGCGTACACCGGTGGTGCAATTTTGATCGCACCAACGAAGTTTGTGCCTAACTGCGATCCATTCGGCGCGTACGCGGGCAAGCGTTCTTGCAAAGCGTTATCGATCAGGCCGATTTCAACTTTGTAAACGGCGGGCGCGTTCGCCGTGACGTCAATCGCTACCGGCACATCATCACAAAACTGCAAGCCGCGATGCCAGTTCATGGTGGCATAAGCACCGAGGCCAGGCAAGGTTCGGCGAGTGGCGACCACACGATTCTCTGCATCGACAAATTGGATCAACACCAACAGATCGCGTGGATCGATGGACAATGGTACCCAACACACTTTCACTGAAGTCACATCGCCGGGCTGCGGCCAATGATTGCGCGGCACGTCGATACGGACCAAGCGGGCTACATCGCCATACCGTATGTCAACCGCACGACCAGGCTGTTGAGCCAATTCCTGAGCAATCAAAAACTTCGGCAACGTGTAGGCCGGCATTAACACCAATGGGATCGCCATCGCCGACAAGCTGAACATGGCTGCAGAGGCAACGAGTCTCCATGAGATTCGTCGCAACAAACTCCAATGCCGATCGAACTGCAGGCGTGATCCAATCGATGTCCATCCGATCGATAGCAGGACACTCAACGCTGCAATCGCCGGAAAAACATAGCGGCCCTGAGCGAAAAACAGTTCATCCCAGCGGAGCACGGCGATGAGGATCGCACCCAGCCAGCCACCCAGCACAATCAAACACCAGAATACAATCCGGTCGCGATTGATCAGTAAGGCATAGAGCGCCCCTATCAGTCCAATCCCTGCAAAGATGTTGAGTACCGAATAAATGATCGGCGCCGCGCTGATCGTGCCCCAGCCAAAGACCAACCAGTACGACATGGCGATGAGCGGGATCTGGGTAAGAACTGCATCCCAGCCAAGCGGCTGCAGGCGCGCCCACGGCATCAACACATGTATCGACGCGCCCAGGAGATCGCCAAATAACAGAACACTGCGCACATACCACGCGCCGGCAAACAGCAGCATCGGGAGCAACATCCACACGCTGCCACTAATCCGATCGCGCCATCGCAGCGATCGACCGTCCGGCGCATGCGCGGCCATCAACACAACGAACACAACGATCGGTATCAAGCCCAGCTCGCTGGCTTTGCTCAAGGCAGCAAAACCTAAGGCGCTGCCCAGGATGAGCACACGGCGTCGCGTCAAGCCACGCCGCAAAAGGCGGGCGGTCAACCACAACACCAATGCGCCCATCGCCGCCGAGAGACCATCGTTGCTCACGGCCGAAGTGACGAACACGAATTCAGGCGTGAACGCGACAATCGCCGCGGCCAACAAGGCGGTTGATGATCGCTGCGGCCAAATTTCAAGGCTCAATTGATGCGTGAACCAAATGGTCAACCCGCCAAACATCAACGAGAAGACGCGGAGGATATAGATCGCCAGCACCGTCCCCTGAAATGGGAGGGCCTCGCGATTGGTGTGAATGAACATGTTCTTGTTGTCATTGTTATCCAGCGAAGTTCCAGCCGTGGGGTTGCGATGCGGGAGTCCAATGAAATCAGTCGTGTCGGGCACGAACACTCGGACGATCGGCGCGGCCATTATATAATAAAGCGGAGGCTGAGTGATCTCTTGCGCAGGTGTGTCGTCCGAAATAACAAC